>JBFWWD010000011.1:0-45441 GCA_050246385.1 Geminicoccaceae bacterium | reverse complement strand
CCCGAGCGAGCCGGCGGTGCGCGCCTCGGGCGGGATCTCCGCCTTGAGGCCGACGACGGCCGCCGCGATCACGCGTGGTCCCGCCTGTGCCGGCCAGGGGACGAAGGCGAGCAGCCACAGGAGAACGGCTGAGCGCAGCGGTCGCATCGGCATCCGTCCGGCAGAGTGGGGCGCCGACGATGATGATGGACGAGGAATGCCTCCGCGACCAGTCTTGCCGCCGCGATGCCATGACATGACTTCGCGCGGCAGCACACCTATGCTGCCCCTATGAGCGGCACATTGGATCTCCTCGAGCGGCTGATCGGCTTCGACACCCAGAGCTTCCGCTCGAACCTCGAGCTGGTCGGGTTCGTCCGTGACCATCTGGCCGGGCTCGGCGTCGAGAGCCGCATCCTGCCGGACTCCACCGGGACCAAGGCCAACCTGTGGGCGGTGATCGGTCCGCCCGGCGTTCCCGGGCTCGTGCTCTCCGGCCACACCGACGTGGTGCCGGTCGCCGGGCAGGCCTGGACGGGCGATCCGTTCCGCGCCCGGCTGGTCGACGGCAGGGTGCTGGGCCGCGGTGCCGCGGACATGAAGGGCTATCTCGCCTGCGTGCTGGCGCTGGTGCCGGAGCTGGTCGCGGCGCGCCTGGAGCGGCCGGCGATCCTCGCCTTCTCCTACGACGAGGAGGTGGGCTGCAAGGGCGTCCCGGCCCTGATCGAGGCGATCCTCGCCGAGCTGCCGCGGCCCGAGGCCTGCCTCGTCGGCGAGCCGACCCTGATGGGCTTGGTCGACGGCCACAAGGGCAAGGCGGGCTATCGCTGCACCGTCACCGGCCGCGAGGCGCACTCGGCCTATCCGGCACTGGGCGCCAACGCGGTCATCGCCGCCGCCCGGATCATCGGGCACATTGCCGGGATGGGGGAGGCGTTCGCCGCCCACGGCCCCTTCGCCGACGGCTTCGACCCGCCGCACCACACCTCGGGCGTGGGGCGGATCGAGGGCGGCTCGCAGCTCAACATCATTCCCAACCACTGCAGCTTCGAGCTCGAGTTCAGGACCCTGCCGGCCGAGGACCCCATGCGGTTCGTGCGCGAGGTGGAAGCCTTCGCCCGGACCCACGTCCTGCCGCGCCTGCGTACCAGCGCGCCGGAGGCCGAGATCCGCTTCGAGGAGGTGCTGGCCTATCCCGGCATGAGCCCGCCGCCCGACAGCCGGTTCACCCGGCTGTGCCGCGAGCTCACCGGCACGGACCGCCCCACCAGGGTCGCGTTCGGCACCGAGGGCGGCTGCTTCGATGCGCGCGGCATCCCGTCCCTGGTCTGCGGCCCCGGGGACATCAAGGTGGCGCACAAGCCCGACGAGTGGATCGCGGTCGAGCAGCTCGAGCGCTGCGACGCGTTCCTGCGGCGGCTCGTCGGCGCGATGCTGGCCGGATGATCGGCGTCGCGGCGGCCCCGATGGTGGAGACTCGGTAGCCCGACGGTTCGCTCGTGCCGTCCTGTGCGTGGTGAGCAGCCCCGGTGACGGCCCCGTCCACCCGACCTCCACAACGCAAGCTGGCCGCGATCTTCTCGACCGACGTCGCCGGCTATGGCCGGCTGATGCGCCGTGACGAGGCCCGGACCCTCGGCCGCCTGACCGGGCATCGCGCAATCATGACCGAGCCGATCGAGGCGCACGGTGGCCTGAGCCCGCTCGATCCGGAGAAGGGCATCGCACTCCCCGGCATCGGGATGAGCTATCTGATGCTGGAGCAGTTCGCCGACGCCCTGCGCTGGGGCGAGCAGGCGCTGCACGAGATGCCTGGCTGCGGCTCGTCGCACCGCGTCGTGATCGGCATGGGATGGGTCGCGGAGGCGAAGGCCGCCGTGGTGCGCTTGATGGACGCCTTTCCGACCTACGGCCTGGTCCTGCAGCGGCGGATCAATCCCTGGCCGGACCTCGCCTTCGCCGAGTGGTATCTCAAAGCACTGCGGATCGTCGGCGTTCCGGAGTGAGCGGTCACGCCGGCTTGGTCCGCGCCTCCAGCATCTCGAGGAGCTCGCGCAGGCGGCGGCGGGTGCGCTCGGCCGCATGCTCGTCGATCACGTCCAGGTCGATGAACAGGTCGAGACCCTTGCCGTGCTCGCTGATCACCTGGGAGCGCTGCGCCATGTCGCCGAGCATGCCCTCGACCGCGTAGGGCACGACCTCGCGGCTGATGCCCTTCATCGAGATCGCAGGGAGGGGGCGGGCTCGGACCATGTCGCGCACGAGCGCGTAGGTCTCGTAGCTCAGCACGATGCCGTTGGGCTCGGCGATGCTCTGCAGCCGGGCGGCCAGGTTCGCCTCGGCCCCGATGATCGTGTAGTCCATCCGGTCGTTGCTGCCGAAATTGCCGACATTGCAGTAGCCGGTGTTGATGCCGATCCGGGCGCGGAACGGTTGCTCGATGCCGCGCTGGCGCCACTCCGCGTTGAGCTGGCCGAGCCTCTGCTGCATCGCCACCGCCATCCGCACGCAGGCGCGCGCATCCTCCTCCACGCCCTTGGTCTCGGGATCGCCGAAGAATCCCAGAATGGCGTCGCCGATGAACTTGTCGATCGTGGCGCCATGGTCGAGGGCGATCTGCGACATCTCGGTCAGGTATTCGTTGAGCAGCGCGGTGAGATCCTCAGGCTGCAGCCGCTCGGTGGTGCCGGTGAAATTCTCGATGTCCGAGAAGAAGATGGTGAGCTTCTTGCGCTCGGTGTTGATCGCGACGTCCTTCTTGCCGCTGAAGATGCTCTTGTAGATCTGCGGCGAGAGGTACTTGGCGAGTTTCATCGAGATCGTCGCCAGGAACTCGTTGGCCTGGGTCAGCTCCTGGTTCATGCCGCGGATCAGCCCCGCCTGGCGGCGCTGCATCAGGATGAAGGCGAGGCCCGCGGCGGCGGCCAGCACCAGATAGGTCATCAGGAACTTGAAGCTGAGAAGATTGCTGCCCAGGCTCTGCGTGACCGAGATCTCCTGGATCCCGCGCACGTCGCCCACTTTCCAGTCGCGCTTGGGGCTGTCCGGGTGGGTGTTGTGGCAGGCGACGCAGACCTCGCCCATCAGCACCGGCGTGGCCATGCGCACGTGGCGGTCGATCAGATTGCCCGAGACCTCGATCACCTCCGCGTCGGGGTTCGCGCGGAGCTGCGCCAGGGCACCCTGCTCGAAGCCGTCGAGCTGCTGGGTACGGCCGCGGAACGGCTGGTCGGACACGAAGCGGTAGCGGACAGAGCCGTCCTGCGTGCTGATCAGGTTGCCGAGCTCGATCGACAGCGTGGCGGGGATCGGGATCGCCCCCGGCTGGTCGCGGTAGTCGCGGCCGGCGGTGGTGACCTGGCCGTGGGCCTGCAGCACCCGGCCCACCACGTCGCGTGCGTAGTAGCCGCGCATGGCGTCGATGATCGTGCCGATCTCGCTGGCCTGGAGCCGCAGGGAGCGCTCCGACAGGCTGCGCAGGTCCAGCCAGACGGCGATCGGCAATCCCGCCAGACCCAGCAAGACGGCCACGGCCAGCAATGGTGCGATCGCCCGCTGCTGCCGCACGGCGCTCGCCGTCAGTCCCGACATGTCACCGTCACCCCGTTCGCCGCCTAGGTTCTTCTTGTCGGCGCACCGACCCTAGCGGATTGTGCGGGCGAAGGTGTGAGTTTCCTCACCTGCCCGGCAAGAGCCGGGCGGATCGTTCAGACGAGCTGGTGACGCGGCAGCCCCGGCGGCAATTCGACGTTCAACTCCAGGATCGACATCTGGTCGCCGCGCTCGATGTCGACGCGCACCTTGCGCGAGTCGACCTCGACGTATTTCTTGATCACCTCGAGGATCTCGCGCTGCAGGAGCGGGAGGAACTCGAAGCCGCCGGCCCCCTTGTCGTGGGCGATCACGAGCTGGAGCCGCTGCTTGGCCGTGTCCGCCGAGGGCGGGCGACGGTTCAGCCCGAGAAGATCGAGCAGTCTCACGCGGTCCTCCGGAGCAGCCAGCTGACGAAGCCCTTCTTCGCCGGCGCCACGAACCGCATCTCGAGCTGCTCGCCGGCGAGCCGCTTGACCGCGTCGGTATAGGCCTGCCCGGCCTTGGAGCGCTCGTCCAGGACCACCGGCATGCCGACGTTCGAGGCCTGCAGCACGGCGTCGTCCTGCGGGATGACCCCGAGGAGGGGGATCGCCAGGATCTCGAGCACGTCCTCGACCTTGAGCATCTCGCCCTTCTCGACGCGCGCGGTGTCGTAGCGCGTGAGCATGAGATGCTGCTTGACCGGCTCCTCGCCGCGCTCGGCGCGCCGGGTCTTGCTGTTGAGGATCCCGATGATCCGGTCGCTGTCGCGGACCGAGGAGACCTCGGGATTGGTCACCACCACCGCCTCGTCGGCGAAGTAGAGCGCCATCTGCGCGCCGCGCTCGATGCCGGCCGGGCTGTCGCAGACGATGTAGTCGAACTCGAGCCTGAGCTCCTCCAGCGCCTTCTCGACGCCGTCCCGATCGAGCGCGTCCTTGTCGCGCGTCTGCGAGGTCGGCAGGACGAACAGGTTCTCGACCCGCTTGTCCTTGATCAGGGCCTGGTTGAGCCGGATCCCGTCGTTGATCACGTTGATGAAGTCGAACACCACGCGGCGCTCGCAACCCATGATCAGGTCGAGGTTGCGCAAGCCCACGTCGAAATCGATGACGACGGTCTTCTTGCCCAGCAGCGCCAGGCCGGTCGCGATGGCGGCGGCCGAGGTCGTCTTGCCGACCCCACCCTTGCCGGAGGTGACCACGATGACTCTAGCCAAATTCCCCTCCTCGTGCCGGAGCAGCCGCCCGGATCGTCGGGCTCACGACAAAGTGTGAATCACCAGTTGCTCGTTCAGGAGCTCGACGCGGGCACGTCGGCGCTGGTGCTTCTGGTCGATCTCCTCGGCCACGAGATGGACCCCGGCGATCGACAGCAGCTCGGCCTCGAGCTGGTCGCAGAAGATCATGGCGGATTCGTCGCCGCCGATACCGGCGAAGGCGCGGCCGCGCAAAGTGCCGTAGACATGGATGTGGCCCGAGGCGGCGAGCTCCGCCCCGGCGCTGACGGGTGCGAGCACGACGAGGTCGCCCTGCGTCACGATCTGCTGTCCGCCGCGCACGGGCTCGCTGACGACCTTGGTCGGCTGCGGCCGAGGCGGTGTCGCTACCGGGCTGGGGCGGGTGGGTGCGGCTTCGCTCGCCGGCGCCCGCTGCGGGCTGCCGGCGCCGAACACCGCCAGGCCCGCCGCCAGCGCCAACTCGTTCCAGTCGTCGTTGCCGTTCTGGATGCCCACCGGCGTCAGCCGATGCTGGCGCAGATGCTCCACGAGCAGGGCGAGGTCGAGCGGGGCACGGGCCACGATCGCCCCGACATCGAGCACGATCGGCGCGTTGCGAAAGAAATCGGGCGAATGCGCGATCTTGTCGACCAGCAGCGGGATGAAGTTCGGATCGTCCGGTTCGAGCAGCCGCAGTGACAGCACGGTCTGCAGCGAGCCACGGACCTGAAAAGGCGCCTGTCGGTTCTCGACCAATGTCTTCTGCGGGGCGACTGTTGCCACCTGACCACTCTACACTCAGCGCACTCGCCCGCCTCAGCAGCGAGCGCGACCTTCCGGACCTCGGGACGACCACAACATCTTGTGGTTCGGGGCAAGCCGATCCCGTGTATACGGTAGTCGGTGCACTACTAGCAATTTTCGCGCGCAAGGCAAGCGAGGATCGCGCGCCCGCGGCAGTTATCCCCAGGTGGATAACGCCTCCAGCGCGCGACGCGCCAGCACGGCCTTGCGCTCGCTCTTCGGGGTGCCCTCGGGCGGCGGCAGGAACAGGCCGAAGTTCACGTTCATGGGCTGGTAGGTCTCCGCCGCCGCGCCACCCGTGATGTGGGCGAGCAGCGCTCCATGCGCGGTCTCCGGCGGGGGTGGCAGCGGGGCCTCCCCCAAGGCTTCCGCCGCCGCGAACCGGCCGGCCATCAGGCCGACCGCCGCGCTCTCGACATAGCCCTCGCAGCCCGTGATCTGGCCCGCCAGCCGGACATGCGGGGCCGCCTTCAGGCGCAGCGTCCGATCGAGCAGGCGCGGCCCGTTGACGAAGGTGTTGCGGTGCAGCCCGCCGAGGCGCGCGAACTCCGCCTGCTCCAGCCCGGGGATCAGGCGGAACACCCGCACCTGCTCGGCATGCTTCAGCTTCGTCTGAAAGCCGACCATGTTGTAGAGCGTTCCCAAGGCGTTGTCCTGGCGGAGCTGAACCACCGCATGAGGCCGCCTTCCGGTGCGCGGGTCGGTCAGGCCGACAGGCTTCATCGGCCCGAAGCGGAGGGTCTGCGGCCCCCTCCCGGCCATCACCTCGATCGGCAGGCAGCCCTCGAAGTAGGGCGTGCCCTTCTCCCAGTCCCGGAACTCGGCGCGGTCCGCCGCGAGCAGCGCCGCCAGGAAGGCGTCGTACTGCTCCCGATCCAGCGGGCAGTTGATGTAGTCGGCCCCCCCGCCGCCCGGGCCGACCTTGTCGTAGCGCGACTGGAACCAGGCGGTCTCGAGATCGATCGAATCGCGGTGCACGATCGGGGCGATCGCATCGAAGAAGGCGAGCTGCTCCTCGCCGCCGACGCGCCGGATGTCCTCGGCCAGCGCCGGCGAGGTGAGCGGGCCGGTGGCGAGGATGGCCAGACCCCAAGAGGCGGGCGGCAGGCCGGGCACCTCCTCGCGGCGGATCGTGACCAGCGGCTCCTGTTCCAGGGCCTCGGTCACGGCGGCCGAGAAGCTCTCGCGATCGACGGCCAGCGCCCCTCCCGCCGGCAGCTTGTGGCGATCGCCCATGCTCAGGATCAGCGAGCCGAGCCGGCGCATCTCCTCGTGCAGCAGGCCGACCGCATTGCCCAGCGCGTCGTCGGAGCGGAACGAGTTGGAGCAGACCAGCTCGGCCAGCCGGTCGGTCTTGTGCGCGTCGGTCCCGCGCATGGGCCGCATCTCGTGCAGCACGACCGGCACGCCGCGCCGTGCCAGCTGCCAGGCGGCCTCGCTGCCGGCGAGACCGCCGCCGACGACATGTGCAGCTTCGGGCATGGAACTCCGATCCGTTCGTACGCAAGTCGCCGTCGCCGGAATTTCCGGAGGGCGGCCGTTCGGTCGCTTGCGCCCGCCGGCGCCGCATATAGGGCCGTTCGGGCCGCGAACGAAGGACGGATCGCCGCGCCAGCGGTATGTCCCTCTCGGAGCGCACCGGATCTCGGAGCTGCGCATCGTGGGACCACAACCGCAAATCGTCGGCCCTACTCGCCCTGTTTGCCGAGCGGGACCCGGAAGTGGGGTAGCAGACTACAATAAGCAACTTGAAGTGTAAGTCGCGCCCGCTTTAAAGCTTCAATTCTCCAGAGAGTGTTGACATTGGCCTGCTTCATGGCAGGAATGCCTGCGCCGACACATTCCCGGCACGTCTGATTGTTTCGCCAGTATCCTGGCTGATCCATCGATTGGATGCTCGATATTCCGATGCACCGACGGTTGCTCGGTGCCGGGTCACATCGTCAGGAAAGCTCGTCCGGCATTCTCAGCATGGCCGAGCCGGCAGGAACGTCGCGCCTGAGCGGAAGAAGCGGCGCGAGTGAGAGCGGGAACGTGAACTCAGCCTTTCAATCCAATCCTCGCCCGGAGCGCGAGTTCCAGCAGAACGGTGCCCTGGTCGAAAGGGCCTATCGCGGTGACAAGAGCGCCCTGGCGGAGCTCAGGCGGCGCGGCAGTCCGTCGGCCATCCGCGACTGGTTCAAGACCTTCGAGGCCCAACAGGCCAAGCGCGATTTGATGAGCAAGGTCGAGGAGTTGCGCCGGCTCGACGAGCTCCTCGGCCGGAGTGCCGCCGCCGTCAGCCGGGTCCGCGGCCGCCGGGTCTGATCCACGGCGGCAAGGCTCGATGCCGCGATGGACGGCGGTGGCGATCCGGACCGCCACAGGCGGCGGGGCATCGCACCGAATGTGCCAAACGGCACCTACGGCCGGGGACACCCGCGCGCAAGCTGGGCTCACGGCGGATGTTCCGCCGCGACGGATGCCCGGGGAGCGACGCGATGTTCCTCTATGTCCTGACCTTCATCGCCTGCCTCGGTGCCGGCCCCGGCCATTGCCGCACGGTCGAGCTGCCCTGGGACGGCACGCTCATGCAGTGCATGATCTTCGGCCAGCACGCCGCCGCCGAATGGACCAACGAGCACCCCGGCTGGGCTCTCCGCCGCGGCTGGCGCTGCGAGAGCGGGCGGAGCGCCTGAGGCCACGGCGGCTCGACACGCTCACGGGACGACACTAGCGTCGCGTCGATTGCCTCGGGTCGGGATTGATCCTTGAGCGCTGTGCGCCCCGACATCTTCATCAGCTACGCCCGCGAGGACGAGGCGTGGGTCGCGCCGTTGGCGGCGGCGCTCGAGGCATCCGGGCGGTCGGTGTTCTGGGACCGGCATGTCCCGGCCGGCAGGACCTGGCGCAGCCATATCGGGGCGGCGCTGGAGCAGGCGCGCTGCGTCGTGGTGGGCTGGTCGGAGCACGCCGTCGCGTCCAAGTTCGTGCTGGAGGAAGCTGGCGAGGGCAAGGAGCGCGACATCCTGGTCCCGGTCCTTCGGACGCCAGTACGCCCGCCATTCGGGTTTCGCGAGATCCATGCCGCCGACCTGTCCGGCTGGTCGTCGGGCCGGCTGTCGCCGGTGTTCGATCGCTTTCTCGCCGACCTCGATGCGGTGCTGGGCGCGCCGGCGCCACGGCCGTCGTCTGACGAGGTCGCCCCCGTCAAACCCGTTGTCCGCGAGGTGGGCTCGGCCGATACCGCTGTCTCCGCCGGCGAGCCAGCCGACAGGCAGGTGCAGCCACCGCCGGCCACCGGTGCTCCGCAGAACGATCCATCGCCACCGCCGATATGGCAACCAGCAAAGCTCGGTCATCTCGATGACGGGGGGAACTCGACAGGCCACGCCGAGCGGCGGAGAATCGAAGTGGCGCGCGGCCGGGCTCTGGATCGGCTTGGGCCATGAATGAGCGTGGCGCTGACAATGCGCGGCAGACTGGCCCTGCGCTGGAGGGAATGTACCGGTTCATGCTGTAGCTGATCCCGGCCGTGGAGAAGTTCCCGCGCAGCCACAAGTTTCTCCTTGGGGATCGGATTCAATCCGCGGCGCTGAACGTGCTGATCGAGGCAATGAATGGAATGCTTGCCCGAGAAGGTCCTTCGGCAATAGTATCCACACATCCTGCCGACTTGTATGGACCGCCACACGATGGCCATCTCGATCCGTGACCGCGAGACTGACCGGCTGGCGCGCGAGGTCGCGGCGCTGACCGGCGAGACGATCACCGACGCGATCGGCAACGCCCTGCGCGAGCGGCTGGCGCGCGAACGGGCGCGGCGCGACGGGGGGCGGGCACGGCGGCTGCTGGCGATCGGCGACCGCTGCGCCCGGCATATGGGCAGGCCCTTCATCTCGGCTGACATCGACGAGCTGCTCTACGACGAGCTGGGTCTGCCCCGGTGATCGTCGACAGCTCGGCGCTGCTGGCGATCCTGTTCGCCGAGCCCGACCGGGAGCGCTACGCGGCCGCCCTCGATACGGCGGCTGGATCCAGACTCTCGGCGGTCAACTTCGTCGAGGCGGCGGTGCGCGTCGACATGGGCGGCAACCCCATTGCCAGCGACGCGTTCGATGACCTGATCAAGGAAGCCGGCATCACGGTCGAGCCGGTGACGGAGGAGCAGGCCTACCTCGCCCGGCGTGCCTATCGCGCCTATGGTCGCGGCAGCGGCAGCCCGGCGCGGCTCAACCTCGGCGACTGCTTCGCCTATGCCCTCGCCAAGGCCAGAGGCGAGCCGCTCCTGTTCAAGGGCGAGGGCTTCCCGCATACCGACATCGAGTCGGCCTTGCCCGACTAGCCCTGCCGTCGCGGCAGCACCGGCTGCAATCGCTCGACCAGTCGGTCCAGGGACCAAGCACCATCAACATCCGGTGACGTTCTTGGTCTGACGGGTCGTGCGGGTGTGCGGGCCCACTGCGCATAGTCGCGAGAGAGCTCGGTAACGCTACGGCATCCATAGAAGGGCGTTGACACCGCGGTCTGGCCGAGGTCATCATCCTAGGATGATAGTCCTGCAGGCGAAAGCCAGAGCCCGCCGCCGCGAAACGAGCCCGCCGCATGACGCCCCGACAGACAATGGTGGCTGAAACCCGTCCCGTGGGCCGCCGGATGCCCGCTCCGTCCGGACCCGCGGCTCGCTCCGGGCTAGGGTCCGGCCTGGATCGGCATCGTGCCGGCATCGTCGAGCCATGGCGGGCGGCGCAGCTTGGCGGCCAGGAAGTCGATGAACACCCGGACCTTGGCCGGGACGTGGCGGCGCTGGGGATAGACCGCGTGGATGGGGGTGCGCTCGTCCACGACATGCTCGGTGAGCAGCGGCACGAGGCGGCCGGTGGCGATGTGGGGCAGGGCCAGGAAGTCCGCCGCCCAGGCGATGCCCAGGCCGCCGAGCAGCAGCTCGAACAGGGCGTCGCCATTGTCGCTGCGGAAGTTGCCGCCGACGCGGACACGCGCCGTCGTCCCGTCGGCCTGGCGGAACGGCCACTGGTTCAGATGGTCGGGCTGGTCGAACAGGATGCAGTTGTGGCCGGCGAGCTGCTCCGGCCTGACCGGCACGCCATGCCGCTCGAGATAGGCCGGCGTGGCGCAGATGATCCGGCCGTGATCGGCCAGCCGGCGCGCGATCAGGGTCTCGTCGCGCACGATGCCGAGGCGGATCGCGAGATCGAGACCCTGGCCGACCAGGTCGACGCGCCGGTCCGCGAAGGCGAGCTGCAGCTCGATGTCGGGGTAAAGGCTCGCGAACTCGGGTACCAGGGGCACGATCTGGCGCATTCCGAAACCGTGGCTGAGGCTGACGCGCAAGGCGCCGCGCGGCCGCAACCGGCCGACGCGCACCAGCTCCTCGGCGGCGTCGATCTCATCCAGGAGCTCGCGTGCGCGCTCGTAGAACAGGCGGCCCTCGGCGGTCGCCGAGACGCGACGGGTGGTGCGCTGGAGAAGCCGGGCGCCCAGCCGGTCCTCAAGCCGGGTGATCAGCTTGCTGACCGCCGAGGGCGAGAGATGCAGCTTCTCGGCCGCCGCGGTGAGGCTGCCCAGCTCGACCACCTGGACGAACACGGCCATTTCGCCTGCCCGGTCGGCGTTGCGGATTTGTGCCATGAACTCACGAATGTCGTGCTGCCCCGCCCGATTATCCTGTCCGCATTCAGGCATAGATTCAAGGCTCAGCCGCATGGAGTTGGTCATGTCCGAGCCGCGCATCGAGATCGACTTCGAGCGATATCGCCAGGAAGCCCGCAGGCTCCGCGCAGCCGCGATCGGCGCGTTCTGGCGGCGGATCTCCGTTATGCTGTCGGCGGGCTGTCGCCGGCTGACGGCTGGGGCCAGCGATCGGGCACCCGCATCGCCTCGTCCATTCCCGGCCAAGGCGGCATCGTGACGATCACGATCACCAGGGGCTCAGGTCCGGTGTTGCGGAACTGAAAGTCCGTTCCGAGCGGGAGTGCATGCGCCGAGTGGGGCGCCAGCCCGACGATCTCCTCGTGCCCGCCCTCCCGGCGCCAAAGCTCGCCGCACCCGGACAGCACGTACCAGAGCTCGTCCACGGTGCGGTGCGTGACGGCCAGCGACACCGCCCCAGGCGGCAGCGTGCAATGCACCATGCTGCCGTTCCGCGTCTGCGGCAGGAGGCGGATCTCCGATCCGTCCGGTGCCAGAACGTCGTACTCCAGGGCCGGGCGGGCGGATCCGAATTGCGCAGCCAAACGGGACCATCCATCGTCGAACAGGAACGGGCGCGCATCGATTCTGCCCGCGATCCTGTGCGGTGTCGACCTGGGACGCGGTGGTCAGCCGATCGAGAGCATGGCGAAGAAGACGACGGCTATCACCCAGCCGGCAAACGCCTCGCCGGGACTGCGTGGGGAGAGGGGGTCGATGGCGTAAGTGGGCATGGCGGCGCTCCCACGGCCTGAGCTGTGATCTTGGAATGCTCCACATCCGCGCGAGATGATGTGACGGATCTCACGAACCGCGGGAATTCGTGGCCAGCCTCGGATCGGCTCTGCGATCGCTTCCGGTCGGTCGGCGCAGGCTCATCGCGGTGAGGATGCTCAGCGCCATCGCCACTGGCGCCAGGACGAACACCGCCCCGGGATGGCCGGCATCGAGCAAGGTGCCGACGAAGGTCGGGGTCAGCGTGGCGCCCAGATCCAGGCCCGAATAGACGAAGCCGAACACCTTGCCCGACGCGCCCGGCGGTGCCGAGGCGCGCACCAGCAGATCGCGCGACGGCGTGGTGGCACCGGCGAGCGCACCGGCCAACGCCACCGCTGCGAACAGGATCGGATCGGGCATGGGAACCTTGCCGACCAGGACGAGGATCACGGCAGCGAGCGCCAGCCCGCCGACGATGATCCGCTGCAGCTGCCCGCTCCGGTCGGCGAGCATGCCGCCGGCGAGCGTCCCCGCCGCGCTCCCGACCATGAAGGCGGTCACCGTGGCCGTGGCCGCCACCATCTCCAGCCCGAACAGCTGATGCAGGGACAGGGGCATGAAGCCCTGCAGCGCGATGAGTGCCGTCGCCTGCAGGGCGAAGAACAGGAAGCAGAGCAGGATCGGGGTCGATGCGAACAGCCGGAGATGCCCGGCCAGCGCGGCCGCCCGACCCTCGTGCGACGGCTCGAGGTGGGCCGGGGTCTCCAGGCTGCGCCGGTTGACGAGGGTCAGCGCTGCCAGGGCCAGGCCGATCAGACAGCTGAGGAGGAGCGCGACACGCCAGGAGGCGACCGCGGCCGTGCCCGCCACGATCACCGGCGCGATGGCCCAGCCGAGCGTGCCGCCCACCGTGTGGACGCTGAACGCCCGTGCCATCCGCCGCGGCGAGACGTGGTGGCCGAGGATGGCATAGTCGGCGGGGTGGAAGACGCTGTTGCCGAGCCCCATGAGCACCGCGGCAGGGAGCATGGCCGCATAGCTCGGGGCCAGCGCGGCAAGGAGCGCGCCGAGGCCGAGACATAGCAGGCCGCCGCCGAGCACGCGCGCGGCGCCGATGCGGTCGACGAGGAAGCCTGCCGGGGTCTGGCACAGCCCGGAGGTGGCGAAGAACAGGCTGACCAGCAGGCCGAGCTCGGCATAACCGACCTCGAACTCGGCGCTGAGCAGGGGGAAGAGCGGCGGCAGGACCAGGTGGAAGAAGTGGCTGCCGCCATGCGCGGCGCCGACGATCGCGATGATCTCGACGTCCCGGCCGACGGGCTGCGCGACCGTCGCCATCTCAGCCCCTACCTGTCATTGGTGCCACCTTGACCATCCGTCTGCTCGGACTCCACTGGACAGAGGGCCCGCTTGTGACGATCATCACGCCGGCCCGGCGGACCTGCCTTGCCCCAGACGAACAACGTGCTCAGGCGCACGGCAGATCGCAAGAGAGGAAAAGAACGATGCGCTGGAGAGGCTTGGCCCTGGCAGCAGGAATATGCATCGCCACGTTCGGGGCGCTGGCGGCGGAAAAGCCGCTCGAGCCGGGGGACGCAGAGGCGATCCGCTCGGTGGTCGAGCACCAGCTGCAGGCGTTCCGGGCCGATGATGGGCAGCAGGCCTTCTCGTATGCCTCGCCCGCGATCCAGAGCATCTTCAAGAATGCCGACACGTTCATGTCGATGGTCCGGGCGGGCTACCGGCCGATCTACCGCCCGCGCGAGGTCGAGTTCCGCGATCTGGTGGCCGTCGAGGGGCGCTGGACCCAGCGGGTGCTCGTGGTCGGGCCGGACGGCGTGCCGGTGGTCGCGCAGTATGTCATGGAAAAGCAGCCCGACGGCAGCTGGCGCATCGACGGCTGCGTGTTCGAGCAGTCGACCGAGGACACGGCCTGAGAATCACCCGTGATCGCTCCGGGTGCCTGATCCGGCTGGGGAAAGCTGGCCCGCGGGGGCCGCTCGGTCGAGCGTCAGTGACGGGAAGGCGAAAGCCAAGCCACCTGCCGCGGTGAGCGGCAGGTGCGTCACCTGGAGCGGCAGTCAGGCCACCTGCCGCCCCGAAAAACACCGCCACGATGGTCGGCGGTCGTCGCGGTGCTCCCGCTCCCGGTCACACCGTCCCGCTGATGTACTCGCGCAGATCGGCCGCCTCGCGCTGGATCTCGTCGACATGCTGCTTGACCACGTCGCCGATGCTGACGATCCCGCACAGGCGGCCGTCCTGGTCGACGACGGGGATGTGCCGGATCCGGCGCTCGGTCATCACCGACATGATGGCGCCGACACTGTCCCCGGGCGAGCAGGTGAACACCTTGCGGCTCATGATCTCGCCCAGGGCGCGTCCGAGCACGTCCGACCCCTGCTCGACGAACACGCTCAGCAGGCCGCGATCGGAGACGATGCCGTCGATGTTCGCCCCATCCTCGGACACGACCAGGGCGCTGACCCGCGTCTCGTGCATCCGGCGCATCGCGTCACCCACCGTGAGCTGCGCCGACACCGTATGCACCTTGCGACCCTTGACCCCGAGGATCGTGTCGATGTTCACCGTCGGTCCTCCCTATCCAGCATCTCAGACATGACGAGCCGGGCGACCCCGATCAGAACGGGATATCGTCGTCCAGCTCGTCGGCCAAGCTCGGCGGCCGGGCTCGACCCTGACCGCCGGCGGGTCCGCGCGGCGCCATCGAGCGCTGGCCGCCGCCCGTCTCGTCGCCATAGTCCCCGATCGCCTCGCCGCCACCCGCATCGCCGCGACCGCCGAGCAGGGTCAGCTCGCCCTTGAAGCGCGACAGCACGACCTCGGTGGTATAGCGTTCCTGGCCGCTCTGATCGGTCCATTTGCGGGTCTGCAGCTGGCCCTCGACATAGACCGAGCTGCCCTTGCGCAGGTAGCGCTCGGCGATGTCGGCCAGATTCTCGTTGAAGATCACGACGCTGTGCCACTCGGTCCGCTCGCGGTTCTCCCCGGATTGCCGGTCCCGCCAGCGCTCGGAGGTGGCGATCCGCAGGTTCACGATCTTCTGGTTGTTCTGCGTCTGACGGACCTCGGGATCGCGCCCGAGATTGCCCACCAGTATCACCTTGTTGACGCTGCCGGCCATCGCGACCCATCCATGAGACATTGAAACAGAGGGGCGTGCTGCTGCGGATTACATATCAATTCGCGGCCGAAGGAAACGCTTATGCCGCGGGCGATGCCGGAGCGGCGGAGCCGCGGCGGCGGGCAGGCGTGCCGCTTGCGGGGCCGGGCCACGGGCGGCGGGAAATCCGTTTTGAATTGACCAATCACAAATCGGCCGCTCGCAATAAATGTCGACAGCTTCCCAAGTGATCGATCCAGAGATTCCGCGACGCGTAATGATGTGCATATACCGGAGTATGAAAGTACTCTGAATGGGCGCATCACGACGCGGCCTGACCTATGATGCCGGGGCGTGGCCGCGGTTTCCCACGTTCCTGAGTCGGTGAGTCGAGCATGCGCTTGCGCTGGAAGAGGCCGCCGGAGCTGCGGCTGCGCCTGTTCATTGTCATGGCCATAGGCCTTGGCGGCATGATCGCGGCGGGCTTCGCCGTCACGGATCTGTTCGTGAGGACAGCCTGCCATACGCCGCTGCTGGTGCGCTTCACTCCCTTCCCGCTCAGCCGTTCCTGCCCGTTTCCGGTCGAGCGCGCCGACGATCGGGGTCGTGCCGCGGCAACGCTGCACGTGTACAGCGCCGAGGACGTGGCGGCCCGGCGCCGCGCGCTGAACGTCCAACTTTGGAACAGCGTCGAGACTCCGACCGAGCTGCTGCCGACCGCGATCTACAGGAACGTGCAGGATGAACGCGTGGCCGGCCTGCCGAACCTCGACCATGCGGACGAGCTCGACACCAGCTTTCCCTACGGCTTCCTGGCTCGCGGCTTTCACCTCGTGCCGGTGCGGGGCAACGGCCGGTTGGTGATCTACTGCGAAGGGCACGAGGGCAGCTTCACCAACGACGGCCGCGAAAAGGTCTCCGCGCTGCTCGCCGCCGGGTTCGCCGTGCTGGCGTTCGACATGCCGATGCGCGGTGTCAACGAGTGGCCGCACCTGATTCGGATCCCCGGCCTCGGCGAGGTGCCGTTCGAGGGCGAATCGCACTGGAACCTGGCGCTGCTCGAGAGTGACGGCTTCGTACCCCTGCGCATGTTCTTCGAGCCGATCCTGCGCGCGCTGAACTATGTCGAGCACACCAGCCCCTACGAGCTCGTGGCGATGCTCGGCCTTTCCGGCGGCGGGTGGATGACCACGGTCTACTCGGCGCTCGATCCGCGGGTCGATCGCAGCTATCCGGTCGCCGGCTCGATGCCGTTCTTCCTTTGGGAGGAGCACCCGATCTCCCATCGCCACGAGGACGAGGGGGACTATGAGCAGCGGCTGCCCGGCCTCTTCGCCAATGTCAGCCACCTCGACCTCTATGCCATGGGGGCGTCCGGGCCGGGGCGCAGGCAGGTCCAGATCCTGAACCGGTACGATCCCTGCTGCTTCTTCGGCACCAGGTCGCGTGCCTATGCATCCCTGGTCGCCGATGCCGTGCGCGATATCGGCGCCGGCGGCAGCTACCGCCTGGCGATCGACCAGACCCACGAGCAGCATGCGATCTCGACCCACGCGCTCGGCCTGATCCTCGAGGACGCCTCGTCCCCGTTGTGCGACGGATCCCTCTGCGAGGGCGAGGAGGTCGCCCAGCTCGCGAGCGGTGCGCGCGATCGCTGGGCGGTGGTGGAGTGAGCGTCGCCGCCGCTTACTTTCCGAGCGCAGCCTGCGGCGTGGTGCGGAAGCTGATGGCCATGCGGTTGTAGGCGTTCATCAGGCCGATCGCGATCGTCAGATCCACGATCTCGCGCTCGCTGAACACCGCACGCGCGGCCTCGTAAGCCTCGTCGGGCACGCCGGTCTCGGCGACGCGCGTCACCGTCTCCGCCCAGGCGAGGGCCGCACGCTCGCGCTCGTCGAAGACGTTCCCGGCCTCCGCCCAGGCCTGGACCAGGGCGATCTTCTCGATCTTTTCCCCGCGCTTGATCAGGTCGCGCGGATGCCGGTCGAGGCAGTAGGCGCAGTTGTTGATCTGCGACACGCGCAGATAGACCAGATCGACCAGCACGGGCGACAGCCCGCACTGGGCGACATAGCCGTGCACGCCGCCCAGGGCCTTCATGCCCGCGGGCGCGATGTCGTGGTGGTTCAGGCGCTGGCTCATCTGCTCGGCTCCTCGTCGGTCGAGTTTATTGGATCGGAGTGGTCAAGGTGGTCTCGCCCGAGTCCACGACGAACACGGCGAGCAGTCTCGCGGGCTCGGTGGCGCTCGCATTGCGGCTGACGCGATGGGTCGATCCGGGCGTTTCGTAGAAGCTTTCGCCGGTGCCGTAGACCTGCAGGGGCCCGTCGTTCACCTGCGATTCGATCTTGCCGGACAGGACGTAGGCGAAGATGAACGCCGATTCGGCGTGGCTGTGCGAGGGCGACGCCCCGCCCGGGGGATAGTCGACCACCACGGCGATCAGCGACTTGCCCGGAACGTTGGGGATGGCCTGCGCGAAGGTCGGCGTGACCTGGGCGCCGGGCTCATGCGCCACGGCCGCCACCGTGAGAGCGAGGGCGCCGACGGCGCAGGCGATACCGATGACCGATTGGATTTTCATGGCGCTCGGCTTCCTTTCCCTCGGCCAGTTGGCCCTTAACTGGTTCGCGACGAAGCACCAGGAATCACGAAAATTCGTGTACCAGAGCGTATGACCGCGCCGTTGCCGCTCGAGCTCGACCGATCGGCCAGGGCGCCCCTGGCCGAGCAGATCCGCAAAGGCATCAGCGCCGCCATCGAGAGCGGCGTGCTGGCGCCGGGCGCACGCCTGCCATCCTGGCTCGACCTCGCGGCCCAGCTCGGCGTCGCCCGCGGCACCGTCCGCTCGGCCTATGAGCGGCTCGCCGGCGCCCAGCTCATCGTCGCCTCGCGCGCGGCCGGGACCCGCGTCGCGGATCGGCCCGCCAGCGCCGTCCGGCTCGAGCTGCCCGAGCCCGGTTCGATCATCGAGATGTATCGTAGCCCGACCGCAAGGTCCGCGATCTTCCAGATGGGCGTGCCCGCGCGGGAGGCCTTTCCCGCCAAGCTCCTGACCAGGATCCGCTCGGCCGCGCTGCGCTCGGAAGCGAGCGCGCCGGCGATCTATCCGGACCCTCGCGGCGAGCCGGCACTGAGACGGGAGATCGCGGCCTATCTCGCCGTGGCGCGCGGCGTCGAGTGCTCACCCGCCCAGATCGTCGTCACCGCCGGCTTCAGCGCCGGCCTCGGCCTGGCGCTGCGCGCGCTCGGTCTCGAAGGGCACAAGGCGTGGATGGAGGATCCCGGCTTCCCACCGACCCGGCGCGGCCTCGCGCTCGCGCGCCTCTCGCCCGTGCCGGTCCCGGTCGACGCGGACGGCATCGACGTCGAATACGGCCTGGGCCACGCCTCGGACGCCGCGCTCGTGCTGGTGACGCCGGGCCAGCAGGCGCCGCTCGGGTCCACGCTCGCGCTGGCCAGACGGCTGCGCCTGCTCGAATGGGCCGCGCGTGCCGAGGCCTGGGTGATCGAGGACGACTATCTGAGCGAGCTGCAGCTCCGCGCGCGGGCGGCACCGGCGCTGGCCTCGCTCGATCGTGCCGGGCGGGTCATCCACATCGGCTCCTTCAGCAAGACCATCAGCCCCACCTTGCGCCTGGGCTTCATCGTCGCCCCCGTGACTCTGGCGTCGCGGTTCGCCGAGACCGCGGCGTGTCTGGCTCCGGCGCCCGGGCCGTCCGTGCAGCTCGCGACGGCGGAATTCATGCGCGAGGGCCACTATCTGCGGCTTCTGCGCCGCCTCACGCGCCTCTACTCGGCCCCGCGCGCTGCCCTGCTCGAGTGCCTGCGGGCGCGTGGGCGGGAGGTGGAGATTGCCGGGCTGGCCGCCGTCCTGCGTCTGCCGCAGGAGGTGTCCGACCTCGCCGTCGCCAAGGAGCTGACGGGCGTCGGCCTCACGCCTGCGCCGCTGTCGCCCTGGTACGCCACGACGGCCGCCGCGCGATCCGGGCTGCTCCTGGGTATCGCCACCGCGCCGCGGGAGCAGCTCGCGGCCGCCTGCGACCGTCTGTGCGAGGTCGTGGAACGCTTCACCCGGTGACCTCGCCCCTGCGGCGGTGGGCATAGGTTGCATCCAGCCGCTCGCGCAGATAGTCCACGGCGGCGATTGGCGGATAGCGCGGCGGCCGGTCGGGACCGGAGCAGCCGGGCAGGCACGCGACCACGGCGTCGGGGTTCGGGTCGAGGAAGAAGGCGATCGACATCCGGTCGCGCCCGCCGGGGCTCACCACGCGATGCGGCGTCGAGACGTACACCTCGTTGGTCCAGCGCATCAGGCAGTCGCCGATGTTGCAGACGAACGCGTCCTCGACGATCGGCGCCCTCAGCCACTGGCCGTCGCGCGTGCGCACCTCGAGGCCCGGAACCGCGTCCGTGGCGAGCAGGGTGAGATTGCCGTAGTCGGTGTGCTCGCCCGCACCCAGGGCCCCCGCCTGCACGGAATCGGGCCTGGGCGGATAGTGGAGCACGCGCAGCGTCGCCATCGGGCGGTCGAGCTTGTCCTCGAAATGGGCCGGATCGAGGCCGAGATCGACCGCGAGCGCGCGATGGACTCGCCGCCCGACCTGCCAGCAGGCACCGTACCAGCCGAGCATGGCGTCCTTGAAGCCCGGCAGGTCGGGCCAGAGATTGACGCCACGGAACGGCTTGCCCGCCAGAACCTCGGGATCGTCGGCCGGAAGATCCAGGCCGACGTTGAACGCCTCCTTGAGATCGGCGGGCTTGGCCGGGTCGAGCGTCTCGGTGCCGAACCCGACATAGCCGCGATTGTGCGGCGAGCCGGTGATCGCGACCTTCTCCTTCTCCGCGGGTGGCAGCGCGAAGAACTCGGCCGCGGTGGCGAAAGTGGCCGCGCGTTGCCCGGACGGGATGCCGTGGCCTACCACATAGAAGAAGCCCGGGCCGCGGCAGGCGGTACCCAGCTCGTCCGCCAGCCGCGCCGTATCGTCCGTAGCGAGATCGATGATCGGGATGGTCACGGGCATTTCTCCTACAGGCGACGATCCTGGCGCAGGAATGGCAGCCCCAGTGCTGAGGGCTGCCCGCCCCGCCCATGGCCGACGAACCCTACGCCCACCAGCACCAGGATCGTCACGACATAGGGCAGCATGGCCATCAGGTAGGGTGGCACGTCGACACCGGTGGCCTGCAGGCGCGGCAGCAGCGCGTCGGCGGCGCCGAACAGCAGGGCGCCGAAGATCGCGCGGATCGGCCGCCACTGCGCGAACACGACCAGCGCCACCGCGATCCAGCCCCGCCCGGCGACCATGCCGTCGACCCAGACGCGGCTCGCCACCACGGCGAGGTAGCCGCCGGCCAGCCCGATCAGCAGGCCGCCCGCCAGCACCGCGCCGAGGCGGTGGAGCAGGACGTCCACGCCGGCGGCATCGGCCGTGGCCGGGTCCTCGCCCACCGCCCGCAGCCGCAGGCCGAGCCGCGTGCGGCCGAGCAGCCAAGCCAGCGCCAGAGCGAGGATCAGGCTCGCATAGACCAGGGGATCCTGGCGAAACAGGGCGGGCCCGATGATCGGCAGCCCGGTGAGCGCGGCGCCGAGATCCCAGTCCGCCACGCCCGGGAACGGCTTGTGGACATAGGCCCGCCCGACCACGGCAGCGAGGCCGCTGCCCAGCGCCACGATGGCGAGCCCGGAGAGGGTCTGGTCGGCGCGGAACAGCACCACGGCCAACGCGAACGGGATCGACAGCAGGACGCCGGCGAGGGCGGCGACGCCGAGCCCGGCCCATGGCGACGCGCCGCCGAGCACGGTGATCGCACCGGTGACGGCGCCGAAGGTCATCAGCCCTTCCGCCCCGAGGTTCATCACGCCGGAGCGCTCGCACAGGATCAGGCCCAGGCTCGCGAGCAGCAGGGGGGCCATGTAGCCCGGCGTGCTGGCGAGCCAGCCGGTCAGGAACCCGATCAAGCCCGGGCCTCGCGCAGGCCCGCCACCCGATAGGTGGCGCTGAACCGGCCCACCAGGATCACCAGCAGCACCAGACCCTGGAGCAGGACGACGATGCCCTCGGAGATGCCGTAGAACACCTTGAGCGTGCCGCCGGCCACGTAGACGCCGGCGACGAAGAAGGCCGCGACCACGATGCCGAGCGGGTCCAGGCGTGCCAGCGTGGCGACCAGGATGCCGCTGAAGGTCGCCTGCAGGCCCACGAACTGGGTCAGTCGGTGTTCGGTGCCGGCGACGATCAGTCCTCCGGCGAGGCCGCAGAAAGCGCCGGACAGGAGCACGAACCCGCCGATGGTCGCCGCGACCGGCAGGCCCACGGCTTCCGCCGCCTCGCGCCCACTGCCGACGGCCCGGGCATAGAAGCCGGGCCGGCTGGCATGGACCAGCACCGCACAGAGGACGGCGGCCGCGAGCGCTACCCACAAGCCGGCATGAATGCGGCCCCAGCCGAGCAGCGCCAGCTTCTCCGCCGTGTCGAAGTCGGGCGAGACCGGGAAGTTGGCGGCCGGCGAGCGCAGCGCGCCGAACAGGACGTGCTGCAGCAGCAGGTAGGCGACGTTCGACAGGAGCAGCGTGACGACGATCTCACTGACGCCGAGACGCAGCTTGAGCAGCAGCGGCAGGGCGACCCAGGCGGCACCCGCCAGCGTCGCCGCCAGCAGCATCAGCGGCACCCGCAGCGGCTCGGGACCCGCATCCGCCACCGTGACCGCCGTCGCGGCGATGGCACCCAGGATGAGCTGTCCTTCCAGCCCGATGTTCCAGAAGCCGACCCGGAACGCCATCGCCGCACCCAGCCCCAAGACCACGAGCGGGATCGCGGTCGTAACAGTCTGGGCGAGGCCGTCGGAGGTCAGAAACACCTGCACCACCAGCTCCTCGGCGAGCAGCCCGGCGGGCACGCCCGCGAGCACGAGCACGAGGGCTGCCAGCGCAAGTGCTACGGTGAGCGAGCCGAGGAAGCTCGCCACCGCCAGCTTCCTCGGGACGACGGCCCGCCGTTCGAGGGTGATGCGGTCAAGCATGGCCGAGCATGAGCGCCCCCAGCTCGGCGCGTGACGGGTTGGCCGCGCGCTCGCCGGCGATCCGGCCGCGGCTCATCACGACGATCCGGTCCGACAGGCCCAGGATCTCGTCGAGATCCTCGCTGATCAGGAGGATGCCGGCACCGGCGGCGGCGGCCTTCGCCAGGATGCCGTGGACGAACGCGCAGGCGGCGACGTCCAGGCCGCGGGTGGGCGAGTGGGCGACCAGCACGCGGACCCGGTCGTGGAGCTCGCGGGCGAGCACGAGCTTCTGCGCATTGCCGCCGGACAAGAGGCGCGATTCGCGCTCCGGCGTGGCGCCGGCGATCGCGAAGGCCGCGATGGCCCCGGCGGCCGCGTCGCGCATCATCCGGGCGGCGAGGAGGAACCAGCCGAACTGGCCGGCCCGGACCTCCGACAGCGCCAGATTGTCCGCGACCGAAAGATCGCCGACGAGCGCCAGCCGGCTGCGGTCGGACGGGACATAGTGCAGGCCGCGCCGGCGTCGCGGCCAGACCGCCCAGCCCGTGATGTCGACCCCGTCCAGCATGACGCGGCCGCCGGCGACCGGTGCGAGGCCGATCAGCGCGTCCGCCAGCTCCTGCTGGCCGTTGCCGCCGACGCCGGCGACGCCCAGGATCTCGCCCGCGCGCACCTGGAGACTGAGGCCGTCCACGGCCTTGGTACCGTCGCCGCCCGCGACGTGCAGCTTCTC
Organism: Geminicoccaceae bacterium; assembly: GCA_050246385.1. Classification (GTDB taxonomy): domain Bacteria; phylum Pseudomonadota; class Alphaproteobacteria; order Geminicoccales; family Geminicoccaceae; genus Benzoatithermus. The sequence continues at coordinate 22,596 of JBFWWD010000011.1, read as the reverse complement.
GGCGGCCAGCCGCACGGCCCCCGGCTCGTGCCGGCGACGCGCCAGCGGCGGCGGGGCCTCGCCGGTCATCTCGTGCGCGAGCCGCTGCGCGTCGAGGCCGGCCGTCAGCAGGCCTGCCGTCACCATCCGCCCGCTGCGCATGACGCTGACACGGTCGGCCGCCGTCACGACCTCGCGCAGCCGGTGGGTGATCAGGACGATCGCCAGGCCGTCCGTGGCGAGCCCCTGGATCACGGTCAGGAGGCCGTCCGCCTCCTGGTCGGTGAGCACCGCGGTCGGCTCGTCCAGGACCAGGATCTTCGCGCCGATGGCAAGAACCCGAAGGATCTCGACCCGCTGGCGCTCGGCGATCGACAGGTCGCGCACGGCGATCTCGGGGCGGACGCCGAGCCCGGTCGTAGCACCCAGCTCTCGCAGCCGATCCGCCGCCTCCCCGACGCTCGCGAGGCCCGGCCGGCCGTCGCCCGCGAGGCACAGATTCTCGGCCGCGGTGAACTCGGGCACCAGCCGGAAATGCTGGTGCACCATGCCAATCCCGAGGCGTGCCGCGTCGCGCGGACGACGGATCGACACGGGCTGACCGTCGACCTTGATCCGCCCCGCGTCGGGCGCATAGATCCCGGCCAGGACGTTCATCAGCGTCGACTTGCCGGCACCGTTCTCGCCCAGCAGCGCATGGATCTCGCCGCGCGCCAGCGTGAACGACACCTCCTGCAGGACCGGCCGCCCGCCGAAGCTCTTGTCGATCCCCTCCATCGACAGGAGGGGCTGCGCCTCGCTCACTTCGCGTCCGGCAGCGTCCCGATCGTGCCCTCGACCAGGAAGTCCATGTTCCACAGGGCGGCATCGTCGATCGTCGCACCGGCGGCCACCGCCTCGCTGCCGTCCTGCTTCCTGATCGGGCCCTGATAGGGCGATAAGGTGCCGGCCTTCATGGCGGCTTTGGCCTCCTCCATCCTGGCCACCACCTCGGGCGGGACCTGTTCGCTCAGCGGCGCCAGCTCGATCACGCCCTCGGTCATGCCGGGGAAGGCGCCGTACTCGCTGGGCTGCCAGGTGCCGTCCATGATCGCCTTGATCGTCGGCACCAGATACTGGTCCCAGCGGAACATGACCGAGGTCAGGTTGCCCTCGGGCGCGTGCTGGCGCATGTCGAGCTGGAAGCCGATCGAGGGCACGCCGCGCTGCTCGGCGGCGATGAACGGTGCCGAGGAGGACAGGTTGTTGGCGATCACGTCGATGCCCTGGTCGAGCATCGCCTCGGTGACCTGCCCCTCCTTGACCGGATCCCACCAGGAGTTCGTGTAGACCACGGTGACCGTGGCGTCGGGCTTGATCGCGCGCACGCCGAGCGTGAAGGCGTTGACGTCCCAGTTCACGACGCCGACCGGAAAGCCGCCCAGGATGCCGATCTTGCCGCTCTTGCTGACACCGGCGGCCGCCATGCCGGCGAGGTACCAGCCCTGGTAGGTGCGCGCGTAGAAGCCCTCGAGGTTCGGCGCGTTGGTGGTGCCCGACGCGTTGACGAACGCGACCTCGGGATATTGCCTGGCGGCCTCCAGGATGCCGTCGCTGTAGCCGTAGGTGGTGCCGACGATGATGTTGAAGCCGCGCTTGACGTAGAGGTCGATCGCGTTCCTCAGCGCGGTCGCCTCCTCCGGCACGTTCTCGGTGACCGCGATGGTCACGCCGAGCTGCTCCTCGACCGCCGCGCGCGCCTTGTCGAGCGCCTCGTTCCAGCCGCCGTCCTGGGCCGTGGCGCCGTAGATGAAGGCGATCTTGGGATCGCCCTCGAGCTTGAACGCGGCCGCCGGGCCGCCGAGCACGGCCAGTCCGGCCAGCGCGAGAGAGCCGAGAATCACCCGGCGGGTCGCCGCAGCACGTGGTTCGGGCATGGAGGAGCCTTCTTCTGTTGGCGCTCGAGGGCAGGGGTGGGAACTAGACCACCGTCTCCGGCTGGCGATGCGCATAGGTCGCGTCGAAGCGCGAGCGGATATAGTCGCCGCAGGTGATGGGCGGATATTTGGCCGGCCGGTCCGGGGCGATGCAGGTCGGCAGGACCTCGACCACCTTCTGGGAGTCGATGCCGTAGAAATACGGGATCGAGTATCGCTCCCGTCCCGAGCGGTTGATGGCGCGATGCACGGTCGAGGCGAAATAGTCGTTGGTCCAGCGCGCCATCAGATCGCCGACATTGACGATGAAGGCACCCTTGATCGGCGGCGCCTGGATCCACTCGCCGGCGCTGTTGAGCACCTGCAGCGCCGGGACGTCGTCGGTGCACAGGACGGTGAAGCACTCATAGTCCGAGTGCGCGCCGATGCCGATCTGGCGCTCGTCGATCGGCCCGTCCTGGCTCGGATAGTGCAGCACCCGCATGTGCGCCATCGGCTTGCCGATCAGCGGCTCGAAATGGTCCTCGTCGAGCTCGAGCGCGAGGGCGAAGGCCGCGAAGATCCTGCGCCCGAACTGGCGCATCGCCGCGTGGTAGTCGAGCAGCGCCTCCTTGAAGCCGGGCAGGCCCTCAGGCCACTGGTTCGGCCCGTAGCCGAACACGCCCGCCGCCACGTCGGGGTCGGACGGCGGCAGCTCCAGGGCGAGGTCGAAGCCCTCGTGCAGGTCGCCGCGGGCGGTTGGGTCGGTGTTCTCGCCGAGCAGCTTGGTGTAGCCGCGCAGATTGGGCGAGTTGGCCACGTCGACCGCGAGCTTCTCCTCGAGCGGCAGGTCGAAGAAGCGATGCGCGCCCTCGAAGGTGCGCCCGATCACGCCCGGATCGACGCGATGGTTCGCGGCGTAGAAGAAGCCGACCCGGGTGCAGGCGTCCCGCACCGCGGCACCGACGGCTTCCCGCGCGGCTCGGTCGGGCTCGAACATCGGCCTGAAGTCGATCACCGGGATTTCGGTGAACGGCACCTGCCGGGCCGCGAGTCCGCTCTCGAAATAGGCCCGCGGACCGTTCCCGGTCAGAACCGTCGACATTCCTGGCATCCCCCCAACATCGTGCGCGAGCCCGCATCCTGGCGGAGGGCCCTGCCGCCGACAAGGGTCCGCGCAGTAAGCATGGTGCCGCAGCCGGGCAAGGGAGGAATCGCCACCGGCGTCGCGAGCGCGTAGGTTCCGATCGCCTGCGTGAGCGAACGGAGATTTGGTTCGTGCCGTTGTTTCTTACCGAAAAGGCGAAGCGCGTCTTCTTCGCCTTGTGGTGTCTGGCGTGGCTGATCGTGGCTAGCAAGTCGCTGGAGCCGGGGATCGAGCTGCCGCTCGGCCTGTCGGACAAGGTGGTGCATTTCACTGCCTACGCCGTCATGGCCGCCGCGGTCGCCAGCTTCTGCCACGTGCCGGCACGGGTGCTGGGATGGGTCGGCCTGACCGTCGCGGCGAGCGCCGTGCTCGAGCTGGCGCAGCACTTCGTGCCGTCGCGATCGATGGACATCCTCGACCTCGCGGCGAACGCGTCGGGAGCCGCCTGTGGCGCGCTGCTGGCCCTGCTCTGGATCGCGCTCGTGGTCCGGCCGCTGCGGCCCGGAATGGCTCGGAAGGATCGGGCTCAGCCGGTCACGTTCAGCACCTCGTAGCACGCGCCCATGGTGTGATAGTCGGTCTTCCCGGCCGGGCTCTTCTCGTCGCTGTACTTGTCGTTGTGCCGATCGAGGATGCGGAACCAGGCACCATGTTGGTGGTCGACCATGTGGCGCCAGGAATATTCCCAGATGTGATCGTACCAGCCCCAGTAACGCTCCTCTCCGGTACGCGAGGCAAGGAGTGCGGCGGCGGCGAAGCTTTCTGCCTGAACCCAGAAATACTTGTCGCTGTCGCAGATCACATGATCGGGCGAGAAGCCATAGAAGATGCCGCCGAGCTCGGCATCCCAGGCCCGCTGCATGGCGGTGTCGAACAGGTGCCGGGCCGTCGGCAGCAGCCAGTCGGCCGGACGATGGCGCTCCAGGATCAGCAGGAGCTTGGACCATTCGGTCTGGTGGCCGGGCTGATAGCCCCATGGGCGGAACAGGTGCTTGGGATTGTCGCGGTTGTACTGCCAGTCGACCTCCCAGGCCTGGTCGTAATGCTCCCACACCAGCCCGTCCGCCTTGCCGGCGAGGTCGACGGTCACCCGCCGCGCCAGTCTTGCTGCGCGGTCGAGATAGCGCGCCTCGCCGGTGGTCTCGAAAGCCGCGAGCATCGCCTCGCAGCTGTGCATGTTGGCGTTCTGCCCGCGATAGGGCGAGACGATCGACCAGTCGGCGCTGATCTCGTCGCGGTAGAGCCCGTCCGCCTCGGACCAGAAGTGCCGCTCCATCAGGTCCCAGGTCTCGGCGAGGTGGCCTGCCGCCTCGCTCACGCCGGCCTCCAGCGCCTTGGCATAGGCGAGCACGACGAAGGCGAGCCCGTAGCAATGGTTGGTGCCGTCCAGCACCTCGTTGTCGGCGCCCAGGAGCCACGCATAGCCGCCGGTGGTCGGATGGCGGTGCGCCTTGCGCAGGAACGTCACCCCATGCCTGACGGCATCGAGATAGGCGGGATCGCCGTGGCGCCGATAGGCCATGGCGTAGTTGAAGACGAAGCGGGTGCTGCTGACCAAATGGCGGGTGTCCCGGTCGTAGACGGTCCCGTCGTCCTTGAAGAAGTGGAAGAACCCGCCGCGCTCGCGGTCGATGCAGCGCGGATGGTAGAACGCCATCGTGTCCCGGATGTGTCGGTCCAGGAAGGCGGGGTCGCGGAAGTCCGGCAGCGGATCGGTCACGGTCGGCCCCTCAGCCCATGGGTACGGGTGCCAGCGTCAGCTCCACCTGCGTCGGCCGGCCCTTGGTGAGCACCAAAGGTGCGTTGCTGGTCGCCATCACCGGCTTGCCCTGATCGACGATCGCGGCCTTGAGCGCATAGTCGTGGCCCTGATCGACCTGATCCAGCGGTACGACGAGCGAGAACCGGGTCGGCGAGGGGATCATGCCCTCGATCGTCGTCGCGGCCTCCAGCTCCGCCCCGGGCTCGGGATTGTCGAGCTTCTGCAGCTCGACCTGCAGCGGGCTGTCGGGCCCGGACGCGTCGACGAGATAGACGTAGAGCGTGGCGTCGGGGCCGTAGGTCACCCGCTCGCTCCAGCTCACTGTGCCGGTGATGTCGGCGTTCTGGTACGGCGTCGGCCCCGCACAGGCGGCGAGCAGCAGGAGAGCCAGGGCGGCAAGGTGGTTGCGCATCGATGCCTCAGTGCCGGAAGTGGCGGACGCCGGTGAAGACCATGGCGATCCCGGCCCGGTCGGCCGCCTCGATCACCTCGCCGTCACGCTGGCTGCCGCCGGGCTGGATCGCCGCGGTGGCGCCGGCCTCGATCGCTGCTACCAGGCCGTCGGCGAACGGGAAGAAGGCCTCGGAGGCCACGACGCAGGGGCGGCTGCCGGTATGCGCCGCCGCCCGCCTGACCGCGATCTGCACGGCGTCGACCCGGCTTGTCTGACCCATGCCGATGCCGACCGTCGCCCCGCCGCGCGCCAGCACGATCGCATTGGATTTCACGTGCCGCACGACCTGCCAGGCGAACAGGAGATCGGTGAGCTCCTCGGGCGTCGGCTGGCGCTGCGTCGCGACGCGCAGCTCGCCGAGCTGGAGCCGGGCCGTGTCCCGGTCCTGGATCAGGAACCCGCCCATCAGCCATTTCACGTCCGGCCCAGCCGCGACCGGATCGGGCAGGCTCTCCAGCGTCAAGAGCCGCAGCGCGGGCTTGAGCCGGAAGATGTCGCGGGCTGCGGCCTCCACCCCTGGGGCGACGACCACCTCGGTGAAGATCCGCGAGATCTCGCTTGCCGCCTCGCCATCGAGCGGCCGGTTGCAGGCGACGATGCCGCCGAAGGCGCTGAGCGGGTCGCAGGCCAGGGCCTTGCGGTAGGCCTCGAGCGTCGTGGCGCCGATCGCCACCCCGCAGGGATTGGCGTGCTTGATGATCGCGACTGCGGGCTCCTCGAGCTCGGCGACCAGCCCTAGGGCCGCGTCCGTGTCGTTGAGGTTGTTGTAGGACAGCTCCTTGCCCTGGAGCTTCTGCGCGGCCGCCAAGCCCGTACGCACCCCGCCGGTGGCGTAGAGCGCCGCCCGCTGGTGAGGATTCTCACCATAGCGCAGGGTGCTATGCCGCGTCCCGGTCAGGACGAGACGCTCAGGGAACGTCTCGCCGGTCGTGTGGGCGAACCAGGCGGCGATGGCCGCATCATAGGCCGCGGTCCGCGCGAACGCCTTGGCCGCGAGCATGCGTCGCAGCCCGACCTCGCTCCCGCCCGAGGCGGCCACGGCCTCGGCCACGGCGCCGTAGTCGCCGGGGTCGACGACGACCACCACGCCGTCGTGGTTCTTGGCGGCCGCACGGATCATCGCCGGGCCGCCGACGTCGATCTGCTCGATGCACGAGGCGAAGTCCCCGCCCGAGGCCAGGGTGGCCTCGAACGGATAGAGATTTACGGCGACGAGATCGATCTCCGGCAGGCCCTGGTCGGCCAGGACCGCAAGATGGGCCGGCTCGTCGCGTTTCGCCAGGATCCCGGCATGGACCGCCGGATGCAGGGTCTTGACCCGGCCATCCAGGATCTCGGGCGCGCCGCTGATCGTGCCGACCTCGACCACCGGCAGGCCGGCGTCGCGCAGCGCTGCCGCCGTGCCGCCGGTCGAGACCAGCTCCACGCCCTTCGCGGCGAGACCGCGCGCGAGCTCCACCAGGCCGGCCTTGTCATGGACGGACAGAAGGGCACGGCGGATCGGGCGGAACGTCATGGGCTTCCGGGGTCAGGTGCGGCGACGCAGCCGGGCGATGAAGAATCCGTCGAGCCCGCCCGAAGCGGCGAGGTCGCAGGGCAGGGTGCGCACCTCGCCCGCTTCCGTCAGGCCCACCGGCAGGCCGCGCAGCTCCTCGGGGCGGATCGGATCGGGCTCGATCCGCGCGTCGGTCGCGAGCAGCGCCGCGATCCGTTGCGGCCCCTCCTCGGGCTGGAGCGAGCACACGGCATAGACCAGCCGCCCGCCCGGAGCGACCCTGCCCACGGCGGCATCGAGGAGCTTGCCCTGGGCCTCGGCCAGGCGCGCGACGTCGGCGGGGGACTTGGCCCACGGCACGTCGGGGTGGCGGCGGATCGTGCCGGTCGCGGTGCAGGGCGCATCCAGCAGCACCGCGTCGAACTGCTCGCGTGGCCGCCACTCCGTGGCGTCCGCGACGACGATCTCGGCGTCGAGCGACAGCCGGCCCAGATTGCGCACCAGGAACTCGGCCCGCTTCGGCGAGCGCTCGACCGCTGTCACCGTTGCGCCCATCGCGGCCAGCTGGGCCGTCTTGCCGCCCGGCGCCGCGCCGATGTCCAGCACTCTCCGCCCCTGAACCTTGCCCAGCAGCAGCGCGGGCAGGGCGGCCGCGGCGTCCTGCACCCACCAGGCGCCCTCGTCATAGCCCGGCAGCGCGTCCACCAGCCCACCGCTCCGGCGGCGCAGCGTGCCGGTCGGCAGGATCTCCGCGCCCAGCGCCTCGGCCCAGTGCTCCGGGTCGCGCCGAACGGAGATGTCCAGCGGCGGCTCGATCTGGTGCGCCGCGGCGATCGCCCGGGTGCGCTCCTCGCCATAGGCGGTGAGCCAGCTCTCCCACAGCCATCTGGGCGTGTTGAGGCGCGCCGCATCCTGCCCTTCGAGCCGCGCGCGCCCGTCGGCGGCCAGCCGGCGCAGCACTGCGTTGAGCATCGGCATCTCGCGCCGGAAACCGCCCGCGGCGATTCGCACCGTCTCGGCCACCGCCGCATGCGGCGGCGTCGAGAGGAACAGGAGCTGTGCCGCACCCAGCCGCAGCAGGTTGGTGACCGTCAGCTCCTTCGGCCGGAAGCGCAGCATGGGCAGGGTGGTATGGTCGATCTGCCCGAGCCGCCGCAGCACGGTCGTGACCAGCAGGCGTGCGAACGCGCGATCCCTGACCGCCAGCCGTTCGAGTTGTGGGTGACCGAGGAAGGTCTCGTCGAACGGCCGATGCTCGGCACCCAGCACGCGATCGAGCACGTCGAGCGCGATGCGCCGCGCGTTCGGCGCGACCGGCCGCGCTGGCCGCGACGTCGGTTCCGCCGCCTTCTCCTGCTCCGGCTTGCGTCGGGCGAGCCCCTCGCACTCGCCCCGGCTCGGGGCACGCCGCTCCGACGGGCGCGTCATGCCGCCTCGGCCTCGCGCGCCAGCGCCGCCTCGATCAGGTGGCGGGTCTCCGCCGTGCCGTAGATCGCGACGAAGGTGCCGAAGCGCGGACCCTCGCTCTGCCCCAGGAGGACCTCATAGAGCCCCCGGAACCAGTCGCGCAGATTGGCGAACTGATGCCGCTTGCCGATCTCGTAGAGCTCGTACTGGATCGCCTCGGCCGCCGCCAGCTCCGGGGCGTCGGCGAGCCAGCCCCGGAGCTCCTCGAGCGCCGCCCGCTCCTGCGAAGTGGGTGCGCGATGCCGCCGGGTCGGCGCCACGAAGTCGCGATAGTAAGCGATGGCGTGCGCGACGTGCGCCGCGAGCCGCGGCGAGCTCTCGGGCGTGGTGCCGGGCGCGTAGCGGCCGATGAAGCCCCACAGCACCGCCGGATCGGTCGCGTTCACCACGCTCGCAAGATTGAGCAGCATGCCGAAGGTCAGCCCCGCCGGCATCGAATCCTCGACCGGCGGCTCGCCGGCATGGATATGCCAGAGCGGGTTGCCGATCTGCTCGGCCGGAAGCTGGCGCGGAAAGGCGTCGAGGAACGTCTCGTAGTCGTCGACATGCTTGGGGATCACGTCGAAGAACAGGCGCTTGGCCTTCTTGGGCTCGCGATAGAGGAAGAGCTGCAGGCTCTCGCGCGTGCCGTAGCGCAGCCATTCCTCGATGGTCAGGCCGTTGCCCTTGGACTTGCTGATCTTCTGGCCCAGCTCGTCCAGGAACAACTCGTAGGTCAGGCTCTCGGGCGGCGTGCCGTCGAGGATGCGGCAGATCTGGCTCGACAGCTTGACCGAATCGATCAGATCCTTGCCGGACATCTCATAGTCGACGTCCAGCGCCGCCCAGCGCAGCGCCCAGTCGCACTTCCACTGCATCTTGCAGTGGCCGTCCGTCACCGGCGCCTCGGCCAGGGTGCCGTCCTCGTCGCGGAACACCACCGTGCCCCGCTCGGGGCGGCACTCCTCGATCGGCACCTGCAGCACCCGCCCGGTCCTGGGCGAGATCGGCAGGATCGGGCTGTAGGTGGCACGGCGCTCCGGGCCCAGCGTCGGCAGCACCACCTCGCGGATCGCCTCGTGACGTGCCAGCACCTTGAGCAGCATCGCGTTGAAGGTGCCCTTCCGGTATTCCTCGCTGCCGCTCTTGAAGGTGTAGACGAAGCCGAACTGGTCGAGGAATGCCTTCAGTCGCGCGTTCATGTGCGCGCCATAGCTCTCGTGCGTGCCGAACGGGTCGGGAATCGCGGTCAGCGGCCGGCCGAGATGCTCGGCCACCATCTGCTGGTTCGGAACATTGTCCGGAACCTTGCGCAGCCCGTCCATGTCGTCGGAAAAGGCGTAGAGTTCGGTCGGCAGGTCCGAGAGCCTGGCGAACGCCTGCCGGACGAGCGTGGTGCGGAACACCTCCGCGAAGGTGCCGATATGGGGCAGGCCCGAGGGGCCATAGCCGGTCTCGAACAGGACGAAGCCCTTGCCGGGCGGACGCTTCGCGACACGCGCAGCGAGCCGCTGGGCCTCGACGAACGGCCATGCCTTGCTGGTCGTGTACAGCTCGCGCGAATCGGACATCGGAAAGGAGGCGCTCTCGAAGACAGGCGAGGGGAACCGAGCGGCTTTCTTAGGGCAATTCGCCCGGCCCGACCAGAGCCCCGGGCCAGGTGGCTGGCCTGCGTCGTCGCCGCTCTGCTGGTGCTGGCCGCGATGGTGCCGGTGCGCGCGGCCGCCGAAGGGCTGGCGCTGGCGCTCCGCATCGAGGGTGGCATCGGTCCGGCGACAGCGGAATATGTCCTGCACGGGATCGAGCGGGCGCGAGAGCGCCATGCCGAGTTGATCGTCCTTGAGCTCGACACGCCGGGCGGGCTCGACACGGCGATGCGCGACATCATCAAGGGTATCCTGGGCTCGACCGTGCCGGTGGTCGCCTACGTCACGCCCAGCGGTGCGCGGGCGGCGAGTGCCGGCACCTACATCCTCTATGCGGCCCACGTGGCGGCCATGAGCCCGGGTACCAATCTCGGCGCCGCCACCCCGGTCTCGCTGGGAGGCGAGCCGGAGGGCGGCGAGAAGGAGGAGGGGGCGCCCGGGGTGCGCGCGAAGGCCGTCAACGACGCGGTCGCCTACATCCGCTCGCTCGCGGAGCTGCGCAGGCGGAACGCGGAATGGGCCGAGCGGGCGGTGCGGGGCGCCGCGAGCCTGAGCGCCGGGGCCGCGCTGAAGGAGGGCGTGGTGGACCTGGTCGTGGCGGACCGCGCGGAGCTGCTGCGGCGGCTGGACGGGCGCACGGTCGAGATCGCCGGTGCGGGCGAGACGCTGCGGACCACGGGGATCGAGGTGGAGACGGTCGAGCCGACCTGGCGCAACCGCCTGCTGGCGCTGATCACCGAGCCGACCATCGCCTACATGCTCCTCGTGCTCGGATTCTACGGCATCCTGTTCGAGCTCTTCGCGCCGGGCCTGGTCGGCCCGGGTCTGTTCGGCACCATCTGCATGCTGATGGGGCTCTACGGGCTGCAGCTGCTGCCGGTCGACTATACCGGGCTGGCGCTGCTCGCGTTCGGGCTCGGCCTGATCGTCGCCGAGATGTTCGTCTCCAGCTTCGGGGCGCTCGGCGTGGCCGGGCTGATCGCCTTCGTCGCCGGGTCGATCATGCTGTTCGACACCGAGGTCCCGGGGTTCGGCGTGCCACGGGCGCTGGTGGTCACCATCGCCTCGGTTGTGGGCCTGTCGCTCCTCGCCCTGATCTACTTCGTCGCGCGCAGCCGCCGGCAGGCCGTGGTGACGGGTGGCGAGCAGCTTTTGTTCGAGGACGGCGTTGTGACGGCCTGGAGCGATGGCCGTGGTTGGGTGCGCATCCGTGGTGAGCGCTGGGAGGCTCGTGGCGCCGCGAACCTGCAGCCCGGGGACGCGGTGCGGGTCCGGGCACGGCGCGGCCTGGTGCTCGAGGTCGAGCGAGAGGAGGAACCGGAATGATCGAGTTCGCGCCGTTCGTCGCGGTGGCCGTGCTGCTGCTCCTGCTCGTCGCGGTCTCGGTCAAGGTGCTGCGCGAGTATGAGCGGGCAGTCGTGTTCCTCCTGGGCCGCTTCCAGGAGGTGAAGGGCCCCGGCCTGATCCTGCTCATCCCGGGCATCCAGCAGATGGTGCGCGTCGACCTGCGCACCCGGGTGCTCGACGTGCCGAGCCAGGACGTGATCTCTCGCGACAACGTCTCGGTGAAGGTCAATGCGGTGGTCTATTATCGCGTCATCGATCCGCAGCTCGCCGTGATCCAGGTCGAGCGGTTCGAGGAGGCGACCAGCCAGCTCGCCCAGACGACGCTGCGCTCGGTTCTGGGCCAGCATGAGCTCGACGAGATGCTGGCCGAGCGCGAGAGCCTGAACGCCGACATCCAGCGCATCCTGGACGAGCAGACCGACGCCTGGGGCATCAAGGTGGCGAATGTCGAGCTGAAGCATGTCGACATCGACGAAACCATGGTCCGCGCCATCGCCAAGCAGGCCGAGGCCGAGCGCCTCCGCCGCGCCAAGATCATCAACGCCGAGGGCGAGTTTCAGGCCGCCGAGCGCCTGCTCGACGCGGCGCGGATCATCGCCAAGCAGCCCGAGGCGATGCAGTTGCGCTACCTCGCGACCCTAACCGAGATCGCCAGCGACCGCAGCCACACGATCGTCTTCCCCTTCCCGGCCGAGCTGCGCGGCGTGCTCGAGCTGGCGCAGAAGCTGGGGGAGCGGTAGCGTAGTACCATGCCCGAAACCGGACGATCCCGAGTCATCATCGAGCGCTACATTCCTGCCGACAGCACGGAGGGCCTCGCCGACAGCCTCATTCGGGATCGCCGAGCTGAAGCAAGGCGAGAGCAGCCCTAGTTGCATTCGGCCAAGGCAGCTACCGGTGCCGTTCGGCCGGTAAGGCTGCTCCCTGAGCTCTTCGCCGCCTGGTTCGCGTCCCGCGGCTGGCAGTTGCGCCGCCATCAGGCCGAGATGCTGGACCTGGCGCGGCGGGGGCGGGATGCGCTGCTGATCGCGCCCACGGGCGGCGGCAAGACGCTGGGCGGGTTCCTGCCGAGCCTGGTCGAGCTGTACGAGCAGGGCTCCTCCGGCCGGCTGCACACGCTCTACGTCTCGCCGCTCAAGGCGCTGACCACGGACATCGCCCGCAACCTGACCCGGCCGGTCGAGGAGATGGGCCTGCCGCTACGGATCGAGACCCGCACCGGCGACACGCCGCGGAACCGGCGCACGCGCCAGCGCACCCATCCGCCGGACATGCTGCTCACCACGCCCGAGTCGCTGGCCCTGCTGCTGTCCTACGAGAACGCCGCCGACTACTTCTCCGGGCTGCGCTGCGTGGTGCTCGACGAGCTGCACGCCCTGGCCGAGAGCAAGCGCGGCGCTCTGTTCAGCCTCGCGGTCGCCCGCCTGCGCCGGTTCGCGCCGCAAGCCCGATTCGCCGGCCTCTCCGCCACGGCGGCGGTTCCCGCCCGGCTGCAGCGCTATCTGTCGCCGCGGCCGGACGAGGTGGCGATCGTGGCGGGCGATCCCGGGGCGGAGCTCGAGGTGGCACTGATGCTGCCCGAGGGCGAGATGCCCTGGGCCGGCCACATGGCGGTCTACGCCGCCCGGGACGTCTACCGGCTGATCGCGGAGCACAGGGTCACGTTGGTGTTCGTCAATACCCGCGCCCAGGCTGAGCTGATGTTCGGGGCGCTGTGGCGGCTCAACAAGGAGAACCTGCCGATCGGGCTGCATCACGGCAGCCTCGCCGTCGAGCAGCGCCGCAAGGTCGAGGCCGCCATGGCCACCGGCGGCCTGCGCGCCGTCGTCTGCACCTCCTCGCTCGACCTCGGCATCGACTGGGGCGACATCGACCTCGTCGTCCAGGTCGGGGCGCCCAAGGGTGCGGCCCGTCTCCTCCAGCGCATCGGCCGCGCGAACCACCGGCTCGACGAGCCCAGCCGGGCGGCACTGGTACCGGCCAACCGGTTCGAGGTGCTGGAATGCATCGCTGCCCAGGACGCGCTGCACGAGCACACGCTCGACGGCGGCCAGCTCTTCCCAGGCGGGTTCGACGTGCTGGCGCAGCATCTGACCGGCGTCGCCTGCGCCGGCCCGTTCAACGCCGACGCCCTCTACGACGAGGTCCGCGCCGCCGCACCCTTCGCCGATCTCACCCGCGCCGATTTCGACGCCGTGCTCGCCTTCGTCGCCACTGGCGGCTACGCGCTCGCCACCTACGACCGCTACCGGCGGCTGGAGCTGGGCGAGGACGGGCTCTGGCGACTGCGCGACCCCAATCTCACCCGCCAGTATCGCATGAACGTCGGCACCATCGTCGAGGCGCCGGTGATGCGGGTGCGGCTCGGCCGCGGCAGCTCGCTGGGCGAGGTCGAGGAGTATTTCGTGTCGCTGCTGGTGCCCGGCGACACCTTCCTGTTCGCCGGCCGCCTGCTCGAGTTCCAGGGCATCCGCAACAACGAGGTGATCGTCGGCCTCGCCAGGTCCGGCGGCGACCCCAAGATCCCGGCCTATGCCGGCGGCAAGCTGCCACTCACCACCCATCTCGCCGACCGCGTCCGCCACCTGCTGGCCGACCCCTCGACCTGGCACCGCCTGCCGCAGCAGGTTGGCGAGTGGCTGGCTGCCCAGGCGCGCCGCTCGCAGCTCACCGACCCGGACGAGCTCCTGGTCGAGACCTTCGCCCGCGGCGCCCGCCACTATCTGGTCGCCTACTGCTTCGCCGGCCGCAACGCCCACCAGACCCTGGGCATGCTGCTGACCCGCCGCATGGAGCGCCGCGGGTTGCGGCCGCTCGGCTTCGTCGCCTCGGACTACTGCATCGCCACCTGGGGTGCCGCCCCAGTCGACGGGGTCGAGGAGCTGTTCGCGGTCGACATGCTGGGCGACGAGCTCGAGGAGTGGATGGCCGAGAGCTCGTTGATCAAGCGCACCTTCAGGAACTGCGCCGTGGTCGCCGGCCTGATCGAGCGCCGGCACCCCGGTCAGGAGAAGACCGGCCGCCAGGTCACTTTCAGCGCCGACCTGATCTACGACGTGCTGCGCAAATACGACCCGGACCATGTGCTCTTGCGCGCGGCGCGGGCCGAGGCCGCCGCCGGTCTCACCGACATCCGCCGCCTCGCCGATCTCCTGGTCTCGGTCCAGGGCCGCATCCGCCATGTCGGGCTCGACCGCATCTCGCCCTTCGCGGTATCGATCATCGCCGGCATCGGCAAGGAGTTCGTCTCCGGCGAGGCGCTCGACGAATCGCTCGACGAGGCCGTCGCGGAACTGGTCGCGGAGGCTATGGCGGACTAAGGGTAGAGGCCGCGCCGATGTGGATGGGACGATGTTTCCGGGCATCCGCCGAGGTGGCGAACCTACCGGAGCGCCGTGAGCGCATCGGCCACGGCAGCCGCCAAAGGTGTCGTCGGCCGGCCAATCAACGCCGACAGTTGCCGCCCGTCGTCGAAGAGCGCACCCTTCGACGCGCCGGCATCCCATCCGGCGATGGCTTGTGCCAGCGCGCCCGCCAGCCCGAGGGCGGCCAGCGCCACCGCGTATTCCGGTTCAGGCAGGTCCTTGTAGGGAATTCTCCTGCCGGTCTGGCGGGAGAGCTCAGCTGCTAGCTCGGCGAGCGTATGGGCGTCGTCGCCGGCGAGCTCGTAACTCTTGCCATCGTGGCCCTCGCCCGTCAGCACGGCAGCGGCAGCCTCGGCATAGTCGGCGCGCGTAGCGAAGGAGATCCTGCCGTCGCCCGCGCCGCCGAGGAACACGCCGCTGCCCAGCGCACCGCCGATCAGGCCGGTATAGTTCTCCGTGTACCAGCCGTTGCGCAGGATCGTGCACGGAATGGCGCGGGCCTTCAGCTCGGCCTCCGTGCGCAGATGCTCGGCCGCTAGATCCAGCGGCGAGGTGTCGGCGTGGAGGAGGCTCGTATAGACGATCCGCCTCACGCCCACCTTTGTCGCGGCCTCGATGACGTTGCGGTGCTGCGCGGTGCGCCCCCCGATCTCGCTCGCGGAGATCAGCAGCAGCGTGTCCACCCCCGTGAGCGCAGGTGTGAGCGTCTCGGGCTTCAGATAGTCGGCTGCGCGCATCTCGACGCCGAGACCGGCGGCTCGGGCCGGGTTGCGTGCCAGCGCCACGATCGCGCTGGCGGGAACCTTGTCCTTGAGCTTGGCGACGACGAGGCGGCCGAGCTGGCCGGTGGCTCCGGTGATCGCGATGGTCATGGCGCTGTCCGCTACCACTTGGCCGCGGCCGGAGGAGTGCGGAAGCCGATCGCCATCCGGTTATAGGCGTTCATCAGACCGATCGCGATCGTGAGGTCGGCGAGCTGCTTGTTGTCGAGCACGGCGGCAACGGCTTCGTAGTCGGCATCTGGCACGTGCGTTTCGGCGACGCGCGTCACCGTCTCCGTCCAGGCGAGCGCCGCGCGTTCGGTGTCGTCGAATAGCGTACCAGCCTCGCGCCAGGCCGGGACCAGCACGAGCTTGTCGACCGGCAGGCCCTCCTTGAGCAGGTCACGCGAGTGCATGTCGATGCAGTAGGCGCAACCGTTGATCTGCGAGACGCGGAGATAGACGAGGTAGACCAGCACCTTCGGCAGGCCGCTCTGCAGGACGTGGCCGTAGACGCCGCCGAGCGCCTTCATCCCGGCCGGGGTCGCGGCATTGTAGTCCATGCGTTGAGTCATCTGACGTCTCCTGGTTGCAGCCAAGAGATGCGCGCCGCCATGGCCAGATAACAGTACCAAGATTGATGGCTTCGACTGTACCATCGAGCGATGGCTGGCCTCCCCATCCGCCTCGATCGTGCCAGACGGACACCACTGGCCGCACAGATCCATCGGGCGCTGCAGGAGGCCATCGAGACGGGACGGCTTGCCTCCGGCGCGAGATTGCCTTCCTGGCGGGATCTGGCGGCCCAGCTTGGCGTTTCCCGGGGCACAGTGCGCAGCGCCTACGAGCGTCTGATCGACGAGCAGTTCGCGGTCGGCTTGGGAGCGGCGGGCACGCGCGTGGCCGAGCGCCCGTCTCTGTCCTCGTCACCCGACTGGATACCGGAAGCGCCACCTCTGCCGGACCTCTATCATGACTTCGGCGCCGCGCCGCTGGTCTTTCAGACGGGTGTGCCCGCACAGGACGCTTTCCCGTTCAAGTTGTGGTCGCGCATCCTGGCTCGTGAGTCCCGGCGGGCTGCGGCCGCACCGGTCGGATATCCGGATCCGCGGGGTGATCCGGAGCTGCGAAGGGCGATCGCTGCCTATCTGGGCATGGCCCGCGGCATTCGCTGCAGCCCGTCGCAGGTGCTGGTGACGGCTGGATTCTCCGGTGCGCTCGGTCTCGCGATCCGGGGGCTCCAGCTGGAAGGCTCTGGAGCTTGGATGGAGGAGCCGGGCTTCCCGCTCACCCGCACCGCGCTCGGCCTGGCGGGCATGTCGGTGACCGCCGTCCCGGTCGACTTGGAGGGATTGGACATTGCCGCCGGCGTGCAACGTGCCGCCGGAGCGGCATTGGCCGTCGTGACGCCGGGCCAGCAGGCACCGCTCGGGATGCCGATGTCGCTTCCGCGGCGGCTGGCATTGCTCGCATGGGCCCGACGGAACGGGTCCTGGATCATCGAGGACGACTATTTGAGCGAGCTGCAGCTGAAGGGGCGGGCGGCATCGGCTCTTCTGTCCCTCGACCCCGGGGGGCGGGCGCTGCACATTGGCAGCTTCAGCAAGACCATCAGCCCGGCGCTGCGCCTGGGCTTCCTGGTGGTGCCGCCGGAGATGACCCCTCGGTTCGGCGACCTCGCTGCCTGCCTGGCACCCGCGCCGGCAGCGCCCGTGCAGCGTGCGGTGGCGGTGTTGCTGCGCGAGGGGCACTATCTTCGCCATCTCCGCCACATGAAGCGGCTCTACGGCGCCCGGCGGGAGGCCTTGCTGCGCTGCCTGGAGGGGATGGCGTCGGACGTGCTGCGGGTGCAGGCGACCGCCGGTCTGGCAGTGCTGGCCTTGCTTCCCGAATCCACATCAGACACTGATATCGCCTTGCGCGCCCTGTCGTTCGGCTTGGCTCCGGCTCCCCTTTCGCCCTGGTACACGCAGTCTCCCCCGCCACGAGGGCTGCTGCTCGGCGTGGCCAACGTCAATGAGCGGCGGCTGCGGGTGGACTGCCAGCGGCTGGTGGAGTTGGCGCGATAGCAGTCGCGGGAGATGGCTCGTAGGGATGGGCGCCGTCGGCCGGACGATGTAGTCGTTCATGCCGCATGCGACTACAGCTTCAAGGCGAAGCCCTCGACCTCGATCCGTCCGGTGCGCTGTTCCTGCCGCGCTGGGCCATGCTCGTCGTCGCCGACATGCATCTCGAGAAGGGCGGTGCCTTCGCGCGTCGCGGCAGCCTGCTGCCGCCCTATGACAGCCATGCCACGCTGGATCGGCTGGAGGCGCTGGTGGAGCGGTTGCGTCCCGATACCGTGGTCAGTCTCGGTGACGGCTTCCACGATCGCCATGGCGGCCGCGGCCTGTCGCCCGATCTCTACGACCGCCTGTGCGCCCTGAGCCGGCCCCGGCGCTGGATCTGGGTCTCCGGCAACCACGACCCGTCCGTCCCGCTCTGCCTCGGCGGCGCCGCGGTTCCCGAGCTCACGGTCGGCGGTCTCACGCTGCGTCACGCTCCGACCGGCGAGGCGGGCGAGATCGCGGGCCACCTCCACCCCAAGGCGCGCCTGTTCACCCGCCGTCGCCATCTCTCCTGCCGCTGCTTCGCCGCCGATGCCGACCGGCTGCTGCTGCCGGCATTGGGCAGCTTCACGGGCGGGCTCAACGTGCTCGACGGGGCCATCCACCGGCTCTTCCCGACCGGGTTTCACGCCTATCTGCTCGGCGAGGAGCGGGTCTTCCGCTTTCCGCACCATGTCCTCTCCGCCGAGCCGGACGCCATGAGCCACCGGATCGCCACGTGACCCGGCCCACGCTCGTCTGGTTCCGTAGCGATCTGCGCCTGGCCGACAATCCGGCGCTCAGCGAGGCGGTCGCAGCCGGCGGCGAGGTGGTCCCGGTCTACATCCTCGACGACGCGGCGGCGGGCTCCTCGCGCCTCGGGGGCGCCGCGCGCTGGTGGTTGCATCACGCGCTGGCGAGCCTGGAGGACGGACTCGGCCGGATCGGCCTGCGGCTGCGCATCCTGCGCGGCGACTCCGCCGAGGCGATCGACCGCCTGCTCGCGGAGACCAAGGCGGCGGGCGTGCTCTGGAACCGGCGCTACGAGCCCTGGGCCATCGCGCAAGACAAGGCAATCAAGGTGGCGCTGGAGCTGCGGGGAGTGCACGCCCGCAGCTTCAACGCCAGCCTCGGCCGCGAGCCTTGGGAGGTCGCCCGCGACGGCACCGCGCCCTACAAGGTGTTCACCCCGTTCTGGCGCGCCTGGGAGCGTCAGGGCGCGCTGCCCAGGCCGCTGCCGACACCCGAGCCGCTCGGGCCGGCGGTTGAATCCGATCGACAGGCGCTCCAGTCCCTCGAGCTGCTGCCGACGCGGCCGGACTGGGCTGGCGGCCTGTGCGAGAGCTGGGAGCCCGGTGAGCCTGCTGCCTGGGCCGCGTTGACCGGCTTTCTCGAGGGGCCCGTGGAGCGCTACGGCGCCGACCGCAACTTTCCCGCGAAGCCTGGCGTGTCGCGCCTCTCGCCACGCCTTCGCCACGGCGAGATCTCGGTCCGGCAGGCGTGGCACGCTGCCCGGACGCACGGTTCGGCAGGAGCTGCGTCCTTCATTCGCGAGCTGGTCTGGCGCGAATTCTCCTACCATCTGCTGTACCATTTCCCGGACATCGTCGACACGCCGCTGCGGCCCGAGTTCGCCCGCTTCGCCTGGGCGGACGCGCCGCAGCTGCTCCGCGCCTGGAGCCGTGGCCGCACCGGCTATCCGATCGTCGACGCCGGGATGCGCGAGCTCTGGCATACCGGCTACATGCACAACCGGGTGCGGATGATCACGGCATCCTTCTTGATCAAGGACCTGCTGGTGCCCTGGCAGCAGGGTGCGGCCTGGTTCTGGGACACGCTGTGCGACGCCGATCTCGCCAGCAATTCCGTGAGCTGGCAGTGGGTCGCCGGGTCTGGTGCCGACGCGGCGCCCTACTTCCGGATTTTCAATCCCGTCAGCCAGGGCGAGAAGTTCGATGCCCAGGGCAGCTATGTGCGCCGCTGGGTGCCCGAGCTGGCCAGGCTGCCCAAGGTGCTGATCCACCAGCCGTGGCAGGCCCCGCCGGATACGCTCACTGCCGCCGGCATCGAGCTCGGCCGCACCTACCCCGACCGGATCGTCGACCATGGCGAGGCGAGAGCCAGGGCGCTGGCCACGTTCCAGGCCTTGCGCTCGTAGCGCGCGAACCGGCCCTCAGCGGCACCAGTAGATCAGTCGCTCCGTGGTACACCGGGGGTCGGTGCAGATCTTGCTGAGCAGCGTCGTGGGCTCGCCGCAGGTGGCCCGCGCCACCAGCGTGGCGTCTTTCTTGGGTGCCGTGCGCGGCTGCTCGATGGTCACCATCGAGCCCGCATGGCTCGTCACCACCGGGCCGCCGGAGGAGCAGCCGCCGAGCAGGAGGACCAAGGCGAGGGGGCGACGCACGCGGCTGCTCCAGCTCCAGGGCGCGCGGGAGGTCGCGGCCGACCAAGCCCAGCTAGCATCCCGGCTCCGTCCCGGCCAGCATCCTGGCGCTCAGCCTCGGCCACGGCGTCTTCTCCGCCCTCCGCGGCTATGCCATGGGCATGGATCTGATGCGCCAGATCGGCGAACCGCTCCGTCGGGCCGGACCGCCGGATCAGGACCCGCCTCGGCGTCGGCGAGGGCGGCTGGCTGGAGCGGCGCCCACAGGAGACCTTCCTGTTCGAGCACGCGCCTGCGCCGCTCGCTCGCGCTGGGCCTGACGTCGGGCGACGTGCACCGGCCGGGGCCACCTTCCCCGACGGCACCAAGCTGGTGACGGTGCATGCGTCGATCGGGTTAGAGGCGCTCAGAGGCCGCTGTTGGCGTAGAGCTGATCCAGAGCTACCCGGACCTGCAGCACCAAGCTTTCGAACGAGGCATTGCCAACGAAATCTTGCCCGAGCCAGCCGCTCTGATCCCGGCGCCAGTGCTGAACCCAGCGCCGTTCGGAGTCGACCATCCATATCTCGGTCACGGTGGGCACAGTTTTGTAGTCGACAAGTTTCCGGCCAAGGTCCTGCATCCGCGTGGTCGGCGACAGTACCTCGATGACGAGCGACGGATCGGCAATCTCCCGTGCTGCTGGTTGGCAAGTGACCGCGAGATCCGCCTGCCACATCGTGTGCGCATCGATCCGCAAACCAGCCTCGGCTTCGCCACGGCATGGCGGCCGATTGCCCAGCGCGTTGTGAACAGTGGCCGACGCGTTCACCACGATGATCCGGTGTGGTCCGGACGGTGGGGCCATTGCCATGACCACGCCGTCCGCCAGCTCGTAACGCCTGTCCGTGCCATCGTCCCAGGCCAGGAACTCGTCGACCGTCATCAGCCTGTGCGCTTGGTCGGCCATCGGCCACTCCGCTCGCCCACGCCGGCAATATAGAAGAAAAGCGGCCCATGATCCCAGGCGAGATCATCCCCGCCGCCGGCGAGATCGAGCTCAGCGCTGGCCGGCCGCCCGACCGTCTCGCGGCAAGGCCGGACCCGGACATTCCCGAGAACGTGGCCTTCGCCCGGAGGCACCCGGGCTTCCGGCATCGAGCACGCGCGTGAGCGCGCTGGCGATCTGCTCGGCCTGATAGGGCTTGGGGACCAGGACCGCGTCCGCGAGCGTCGGCGGTACGCCCTCGGGGGCATAGCCGCTGACCAGGACGATCGGCACCCCGCGCCGCGCCAGCTCCTCGGCGGCGGAATAGCTCATGCGCCCATGCAGATTGATGTCCAGGATCGCCGCACCGAACCCGTCCCGCCGGGCCGCATCGCGCGCCTCGTCCAGGGTCGCCGCGCGGTCGGTCACCCGTATCCCGAGGTCCGCCAACATGCCCTCGAGAAGGATGGCGATCAGAGGCTCGTCCTCGACGATCAGGACCTTGGTTCCCTGCAAGCTGCGCAATGCTCACCTCGCGACATCGACTTACCCGACCTGCACGATGCGGAGATCATCGCGCTTCTCGTCAGCAGAACGCCTCCCTGCTCCGAGAAAGCGCGCAGATCGGGGCAAGTTCCGAGGCGCGTCGTGATGCCGCCGAGCCCGTGCCGCGCGCGGGCCCTGGCGCAGGGCCCCGATTGCGCTATCAAGATGCCGGTTTCCCGATACGCACGGTGCGATGACCGACAGAGGCGAGGACTTCCCCGAGCTGCGCGAGGCCCTGCGGAGCCTCTGCGCCCGCTTCCCCGGCACCTATTTCCAGGCGGCGGACCGGGCCGGCGAATATCCCGCCGCCTTCGTCCAGGCCCTGACCGAGGCCGGCTGGCTCGCCGCCTTGATCCCGCAGGACCATGGCGGCGCCGGGCTCGGCTTGGCCGAGGCCTCGGTGATCATGGAGGAGATCAACCGCTGCGGCGGCAATGCCGGCGCCTGCCACGGCCAGATGTACAATATGGGCACGCTGCTGCGGCACGGCTCGCCTGAGCAGAAGGCGCGCTGGCTGCCCGACATCGCCGCCGGCCGGCTACGCCTGCAGTCGATGGGTGTCACCGAGCCCGAGGCCGGCACCGACACCACCAGCATCCGCACCACCGCCGTCCGCGAGGGCGACCGCTGGCTGGTGCACGGCCAGAAGGTCTGGATCTCGCGCGTCCGGCATTCGGACCTGATGATCCTGCTCGCCCGCACCACCCCGCTGGCCGAGGTGGCCCGCAAAGGCGACGGCCTCTCCCTGTTCCTGGTCGACCTGCGCGAGGCGGTGGGCCGTGGGCTCGAGCTCCGCCCGATTCCCAACATGGTCAGCCACGACACCTGCGAGCTGTTCATGGACGGGCTCGAGATCCCGGCGGAGAACCTGATCGGCACGGAGGGGCAGGGCTTCCGCCATGTGCTGGACGGGCTCAACGCCGAGCGGGCGCTGATCGCTGCGGAATGCATCGGTGACGGCCGCTGGTTCGTTGAGAAGGCCTCGGCCTATGCGCGCGAGCGCCGCGTCTTCGGCCGGCCGATCGGTCAGAACCAGGGCGTGCAGTTCCCGATCGCCCGCGCCCACGTCAATGTCGAGGCGGCGAGCCTGATGCGCTTCGAGGCCTGCCGCCGCTTCGATGCCGGCCTGCCCTGCGGCGAGCAGGCCAACATGGCCAAGCTGCTCGCCGCCGACGCGTCCTGGGAGGCGGCCAATGTCTGCCTGCAGACCCATGGCGGCTACGGCTTCGCGGTCGAGTACGACGTCGAGCGCAAGTTTCGCGAGACCCGCCTCTACCAGGTGGCCCCGATCTCGACCAACCTAATCCTGAGCTACG
>JBFWWD010000010.1:0-46501 GCA_050246385.1 Geminicoccaceae bacterium | reverse complement strand
CATCACCACGCCCGATCAACTGGATCTCTGCTACACCCACACCGCGCTCTCTCCATCGCAGTCGATCGTGGCGAGCTGCGGTGTCCTCAAGCGAACGAAGTAAGCGCTCGGCTGGGCTGGTCGAGCGCAACGGCGCGGCACCGACGCCAGGCTCAGCGCCAGGGCGGCCACGAACGCGACCGCGCCGATCTCGTAGAGAGGCTGGTAGCCGTGGGTCCGGGCGAAGAGCCAGGACATGCCGTAGGCGGAGATCGCCTGGGCGATCGCGAAGGCGGTGGTGGCCAGTCCCCAGGCGGCATGCTGGTCGCCGGCACCCGCGATCTCGCCGAGACGGCCGAGGACCAGGGTCGGCATGCCCGGCGTGAACGCGCCCATGATCAGGGCGGAGACGGCCAGCAGCGGAGCGGAGGGAGCGAGCAGCGGGATCAGGACGCCGCCCAGCTGCAAGGCTAGGGCGACTGGAACGGCACGCGCGAACCCGATGCGGTCACCGAGCCATCCTCCCGCGAACGGGCCGAGAATCGCGCCGATGCCATAGATCGCCCAGAAACCCGCACCTGCGGATACGCCCCAGCCGAGGCCACGGGCGATGAAGTCGACGAAGAAGACCATGTGCGGCATCAGTCCGACCGCATACAGCATGTAGATCGCGACCACGGCGGCCACGGCCGGCTCGATCCGACGGCCCTGCGCCGACCTGACCCGGGGCAGCGGCGCATCCTCGGGCCACAGGCGCCAGGCGCACAGGGTGAGCAGAAGCGCGAGCGAGCCGAGCCCGAGCCAGGCCACGGCGACGCCGCCGCGTAGCAGCAGCGGCAGCAGGGTGCCGGCCCCGACGATGCCGAGGCCGACGCCGGCGAACATGATGCCGCCGGCGCGACCGCGCAGGTTCGCCCGGATCGCGGCGAGCACCGTGGGCGCCACCGCCACCATCAGCAGGCCGCCGCTGACGCCGGAGAGAAACCGCCAGAACACGAACCATGGGAAGCCGAGACGCACCGAGCAGGCGAAGAAGGTCATGGCTGCCAGCAGCATCATCAGGCGCACGAGCCGCGTCGGGCGGACGTGCGCGATCACCCGGCGGGCGGTGATGGCGCCGGCCAGATAGCCGACGAGATTGGCGGCGCCGAGATAGGCGGCGTCCGCCGGGCCGAACCAGCCGCCCTCGATCAGCGCCGGGAGCAGAGGCGTGTAGGCGAACCGGGCCAGGCCGATCCCGACCAGCGTGGCGCACGCGCCGGCGACGGCGGCGCGAAACTCACCCAGCGGCGTCGGCCGAGCTGAGCGCGTCCCGGACCGCTGGAATGCCGTCGGTGAACGCCACGACCGCGCCGATGATCACGAGCGCCGGGCCGCGCAGCTCGACGGCGGCGACGGCTGCGGGCAGGGATGCGAGCGTGGCGCGGATCTGCCGCTGCTGGGGCAGGGTGCCGTTCTCGACCAGGGCCGCCGGTAGATCGGCCGGCAAGCCGTGGGCGATCAGCTGCGAGCAGAGCCGATCCAGCGCCTTGTGGCCCATGTAGAAGACCAGGGTCTGGCCGGGCCGGCACAGGACCTGCCAGTCGAGCTCGGGCTCGCCGTCCTTGGTGTGGCCGGTGACCAGGACGAGGGACTTGGCGTGATCGCGGTGGGTGAGCGGGATGACCGCCGCTGCCGCGCAGCCGGCGGCGGCAGTGACGCCCGGGACGATCTCGAACGGAACGCCCGCCTCGAGCAGCGCCTCCACCTCCTCGCCGCCGCGGCCGAAGATCAGCGGGTCGCCGCCCTTCAGCCGCACCACGCGCTGGCCGAGCTGGCCGCGCCGGACCAGGAGCGCGTTGATCTCGGCCTGGCGCATGAAATGACGTGCACGCTCCTTGCCGACATAGATCCGCTCGGCCGCCTGACCGGCCATCTCCAGGATGCCCGGGCCGATCAGCCGGTCGTAGACCACGACCTCGGCCTCGCGCAGGAGGCGTGCCGCCTTGAGCGTGAGCAGTTCCGGATCGCCGGGCCCGGCGCCGACCAGGTAGACCATGCCGCATGACATGCGCACGGGCTTAGCGGCAGTGTCCGCTCCGGACAATCGGACCCGCGCCCCGCGCTTCTACTGGCGCGACACGACGGCGAACAGAAAAGCCAGCTCGGCGATCTGCTGCACGGCGCCGAGCGTGTCGCCGGTGCAGCCGCCGAGCCGCCGCCCCAGCCAGACGGCAACCAGCATGGATGCCACCACCGACGCCACCAGCGCCGGCACGGCGACAGCAAGCGGGAGCAGCGCCACGGCAGCGGCGATCGCCAGGAAGGCGCCGATCATGACGCGGACCGGCTCCGGCCTGCCGGTGCTGGCGGCGAGACCCTCGCCGCGCGCGCTCGGCTGCAGCAGCATCACCACGGGCATCATCGCGCGCGAGGCCATCGCGGCGCAGACCAGCACGACGGTCACCTGACGCGGATCCCACATCGGGGCCAGGGCGATCAGGCGGCCGAGCAGCGAGACCATCAGGGCGAGCGCCCCATAGCTGCCGATCCGGCTGTCGGCCATGATTTCCAGGGCGCGGGCTCGATTGCCGCCCCCCAGGCCGTCGGCGGTGTCCGCGAGGCCGTCCTCGTGCAGGGCGCCGGTCATCACCATCAGGGCGACGATGGCGATCAGGGCGGCCGGCAGGGCCGGCAGGCCGATCCAGATCGCGACCCAGTAGGCGAGGCCGGCCAACAGCCCCACCACCGCACCCACCAGCGGGAAGGCGTAGACCGCTGCCGCCAGATCCCGCATGCTCACCGCCCCGTCCATCTGGATCGGAAACCGGGTCAGGAAGAGCAGGGCGACCTTCAGGTCCCTGAGCAAGGGATCCTCCGCGGAACGGTACCGTCGGGCGGACCATAGCGACCGGAGAGGGCGTTGCCAGCGTCGGATGCCATCGCCGATTTCGCCGGGGTGCGGGGTCTCGTCGCCTCGCTGCCCGGGCCGGATATGCAGGCCACCGCGGCCTGCCGCGCGCGCAATGCCGAGCTGACCAAGCCGGCGGCTGCGCTGGGGCGGCTCGAGGACTTGGCGGAGTGGCTGGCCGCATGGCAGGGCCGCCATCCGCCCAAGCTCGAGCGCGTGCTGATCCTGGTGTTCGTCGGCTGGCACGGCATCACCGCCCGTGGCGTCTCCGCCTATCCGGCCGAGGTGACCGAGCAGATGGTGGCGAACTTCGCGGCCGGGGGTGCAGCGATCAACCAGCTCGCACGGCTGGCCGGGGCCGAGCTGCGCGTGATCCGCGTCGCCGACGGTCGGCCGACGGCCGATTTCACCCGGGCGCCCGCGATGAGCGAGCTGGGCTGCGTGCGGGCGATCGCCGCGGGCATGACCGCCGTGCCCGAGGACGTCGACCTGCTGGCGATCGGCGAGATGGGGATCGGCAACACGACGCCTGCCGCCGCCATGGCCGCAGCTCTCGCCGGAGAGGGAGGTGGACGCTGGGCCGGTCCGGGCACGGGCCTCGACGGCGACGGCGTCCGGCGCAAGGCCGAGGTGATCGATGCCGGGCTGTCGCTGCACCGTGGCGCGCTGACGGACCCGCTCGCGATCCTGCGCCATGTCGGCGGGCGTGAGCACGCGGCGATGCTGGGCGCGGTGCTCGCCGCCCGGCTGCGGCGGACGCCCGTGCTGCTCGACGGGTTCACCGCCACCGTGCCCGGCGCGCTGCTGCAGGCGCTGCGCCCGGACGCGATCGCGCACTGCCAGGTAGGGCACTGCTCGGCCGAGCCCGGGCACCGGCGGCTGCTGGAGTGGCTCGACCTGCGGCCCCTGCTCGATCTCGGGATGCGGCTCGGCGAGTCCTCGGGCGCCGCGCTCGCGATTCAGGTGGTACGCGCGGCGCTGGCCTGTCATGCGGGGATGGCGACCTTCGCCGAGGCTCGTGTCAGTGGGAGGGAATGAGGTTTCCGCCTATTCGGGATTGGACGTGGGCGGCGGCACCGGCGGCGGGATGATCGGGGTGACCGCGGCGCCGTTGTCGGGAGGTGGCGCGACCATGCCCGGGTCGACCCGCTCGGGCGGCTTGATCACCCCGCCGGTCGGAGCCAGCTCCTCGGTCAGGTTGCCCTCGCCATCGGGTCGGCCCGCCTGCGGAGGGGGCTCGATCTTCTCGGGGACCACCCCGGGGCTGCCCGCCGGGGGCGGATCGGCCGGCACGGTCGGCTGCTCCTGAGCAAGCGTGGCGCCCGTCCACGTCGTGCTTGCCAGGACGATCGCCCAAACCAGCGGCCAATGATCGCGCAGCATCGCACCTCCCCGTCCTTGCTCACTCGGGCAACGGGCGAGGCGGGGCGTTGTTCCGACGGGCGGTCAGCGCAGATCGGTCATGCCGCCGAGATATCGTTCGGGTGGCGGTATGACGCGACCCGCCGCCGCGCCATCGTCGGGCGGCAGGTGGACGAAGCCGGGATCGATCCATGCCGGCGGGCGAAACTCGCGCCCCGGCGCCGGCGGCTCGGTTCTGGGCGGTGTGGATCGTGGTGCGCTCGATGGCAGCTCGAGCGCAAGGTCGAGACCCGTCTGGATCTCCGGTTCGCTCTTGAACCGGCCACTCAGCGCCGAGATGACCAAGCCGACGCTGATCGCGATCGAAACCAGGGGAACCAGCCATCCGAGCATGGGCCTTCCCTCATAAGCTCAGCCGGACTGTCGCGGCGATCCGGATCGGGCGGCACGGTCGATCAGGTGCAGGTAGGAACCGGCGACATTGCCCATCCGGCAGCCCTGCTCGGACACCTCGGCATCGCGCGCACCGCCGGCGTGAAACAGCGGTGGGCCGCTGCGCTCGAGCTCGCGGGCGTAGTGGAACTCATGGCCGCGCCACAGCGCGCCGGCATTGCCGAGGGGGCTGCGCTCGACGAGCTCGATCTTCCGGTAGCCCAGATGAAGCCGAGGCTCGGCGAAGCTGGTCGCGACGGGCAGCAGACCGGCCATCGCATGCGGGTGCCCGTCGCGGTCGACGAGCGCCCGACCGAGCACCATGTAGCCGCCGCATTCGCCATAGACGAAAGCGCCCCGCTCCGCAGCCGCACGCAGGCCGGCGCGCCATCGGAGCCCGGCCGCGAGCCTGCCGGCGTGCAGCTCGGGATAGCCGCCGGGCAGGAACACCGCGTCCGCACCGACATCCGGCGGCTGGTCGGCAAGCGGGGAGAACGGCAGGATCTCGGCCCCCTGGCGCCGCCAGCCCTCCAGCACCGCCTCGTAGGCGAAGGCGAAGGCGGCGTCGCGCGCCACGGCGATCCGCTGGCCCAATGGCGGCCAGGGGCGCGTGTCGGGACCGAGAATGGAGACGGTCGGGTGACGGGCCAGCCGCTGCAGCCGGTCGAGATCGACACGCTCCTCGACCAGGTCGGCGGCGGCGACGAGAAACGCAGCGAGATCGGGATGCTCGCAGGCCTGGACGAGCCCGAGATGCCGGCTCGGCAGTTGCAGTGCGCTCTCGCGCGGGATCATGCCGAGAATGGGCGTCGATATGGCCTCGAAACAGGCACGAGCCAGAATCTCGCCATGCGCCCGGCTGGCGACGCGGTTGAGGACGACCGCGATCACCTCGACGTCCTCGCGGTGTCGGCGGAACCCGTCGATCAGTGCCGCCACCGAGGCGCCCATTCCGGCAACGTCGACCACGAGCAGGACCGGCAGGCCGAACAGCGCGGCGATGTCGGCGCTCGCTCCCGTGCCGTCGGCGGCACCGTCGAACAGGCCCATGACCCCCTCGCCGAGAACGAGATCGCAGCCCTCGCCCGATTCCTCCAGCAGGCCGGCCACGGTCTCGAAGCGCATGGCCCAGGGATCGATGTTGTAGGTCGGCCGACCGGTGGCGATGGCGTGGAACGCCGGGTCGATATAGTCGGGGCCGACCTTGAACGAGCCCATGGCCATTCCGCGACGGCGCAGTGCCGCAAGCAGGCCGAGCGTGATCGTGGTCTTGCCGCTGCCGGAGGCCGGCGCGGCGATCAGGACGCCGGGCGTGCTCACGCGGCTGGTCCACCCGGAACAGGGTGGTAGGGTGCCGAGGTCATCGATCTACTGTCCATGCGCCACGCTCTATGCCCCCACCCCGCCATGAGCAATCCGCAATGAACTCGCCGGCACCCCGCGGGATGTTGCGCCGTGGCTGGACCACGGGAGCCTGCGCTGCCGCCGCCGCGAAGGCGGCGTTCGGCGCGCTCGCGGGGCAGGGATTCGCGGATCCGGTGACGATCGAGCTGCCGCGCGGCGGCACGGCGAGCTTCCAGCTCGCGGAGCGCGATCTTGCTGGCGATGCGGCGATGGCCGCCGTGATCAAGGATGCGGGCGACGATCCCGACGTGACCCATGGCTGCACCGTGCGGGTGACCGTCCGCCCTGCGGAGGCCGGCTCCGGCATCACCTTCCACGCCGGCCCGGGCGTCGGCACCGTGACCAGGCCAGGACTGCAGATCCCCGCCGGCGAGCCCGCGATCAATCCGGTGCCCCGGCAGATGATCCGGGACGGCATCGCCGAGGTCGCGGCCGCGAGCGGAGCGGCAATGGACGTGGCGGTGACGGTCTCGATTCCGGGCGGCGAGGATCTCGCCCGCAAGACGCTGAACGGCAGGCTCGGGATCGTGGGCGGGCTGTCGATCCTCGGCACCACCGGCATCGTGGTGCCGTTCAGCTGCGCCGCCTGGATTCACTCGATCCATCGCGGCATCGACGTGGCGCGGGCCGCCGGCGTCACCCACGTTGCGGCTGCGACCGGCTCGACCTCGGAACGGACCGTGCGTCTGCTTTACGGTCTGCCCGAGATGGCGCTCCTTGACATGGGCGATTTCGCGGGCGGCACGCTCAAATATCTGCGCCGACATCCGGTGCCGCGGCTGACCCTTGCCGGCGGGTTCGCAAAGCTCGCCAAGCTGGCGCAAGGGCATCTCGATCTTCACTCCTCCCGCTCCGAGCTGGATCAGGGTGCACTCGCGTTGCTTGCAGCCGAGCACGGCGCGCCTCCGAAGCTCGTCCAGGCCCTGGCGGCGGCGAACACGGCGAGCCAGATGCTGACGCAGGCACGCGACATGGCATTCCCTCTCGCCGACATCGTGGCCGGGATGGCGCAGCGCGTGGCGTGCGAGGTCGTCGGTGTGGGGACGGCGGTGGAGGTCGTCGTGGTGGATCGGCAGGGTGTCGTCGCGGGACGTGCGGCAGGATGGTGAACCGCGCGCTGATCCTGGGCGGGACGGCGGAAGCGGGAGCCCTGGCGCGGACACTTGCCGCGGGCGGTGAGGTGGTGCCGATCCTGTCCCTGGCGGGCCTGACCGAAGCGGCGCCGGTACAGGGCGTGGTGATGCGCAGCGGCGGGTTCGGCGGACCGGAAGGGTTGTCGGCCTATCTGCGCGCCACCGGCATCGTTGCGGTGTTCGACGCCACCCATCCGTTCGCGGCCAGGATCACCGAGCACGCGGTACGGGCCTGCGCCGCTGCGGGTGTACCGCGCTTCCGGCTGCAGCGCGCGCTGTGGCAGCTCCAGCCGGGTGACCGCTGGCATGCGGTCGACTCGATCGGGCAGGGGCTCGACTGGCTGCTGCCCCGCGCGCGTCGAATATTCGTGACCCTCGGGCGCAAGGCGCTGGACGAGCTGGGACGGGCCGAAGCCTTCACCTTCGTCATGCGCGGCATCACCAGGCCGGAGACTCTGCCGGCGAACGTGATCTGGATGAGCGGACGGCCGCCCTTCCCGGTGGAGGACGAGGTCGCGCTGCTCGAGCGGCATGAGATCAGGGCGCTGTTCATCCAGGCCAGCGGCGGCGAGCTGACCTACGCCAAGCTCGCCGCCGCGCGCGAGCTCGGCCTGCCGGTGGTGATGCTGACTCGGCCTCAGGCACCGGACGGGGCGTCCGGATCCGTACCCGAAGCGGTGGCTTGGCTCGCCGGCGTGCTCGGCCGCAGGACATGGGTGTGATCGGCGGCGTAGAGCCGGCTGTCGGAGAAGCCGGCCTCGTCCAGCACCCGGCCGACGAGGATCAGCGCCGTGCGGGTGATCCCGGCCTGCTTCACCTTTGCCCGGATGGTGGCCAGGGTCCCGCGCAGGACGAGCTGGTCGGGCCAGGTAGCCCGATACACCACCGCGACCGGCGTCGCTTCGCCCAGGACGGGTGTGAGCTCGCGCACGACGATCGCGAGATTGTTGATCGAGAGATGGATGCACAGCGTGGCCCCCGTCCGGGCGAATGCCGCGAGGCTCTCGCCGTCGGGCATGGCCGAGGCCCGCACCGAGGTGCGGGTGATCACCACGGACTGGGCGATGTCGGGCAGGGTGAGCTCGCCGCCGAGGGCGGCGGCCGAGGCGGCGAAGGCGGGCACGCCCGGGGTGATGGTCCAGGGGATGCCCAGGGCGTCGAGACGGCGGATCTGCTCGGCGATGGCACCGTAGAGCGACGGGTCGCCGGAATGGACACGTGCCACGTCCAGTTCCGCCGCATGTGCCCGCTCGATCTCGGCCACGATCTGATCGAGGTGCATGGTGGCGGTGTCGAGCACCCGGGCGCCCGGCGGCGCTTCGGCGACGACCTCGGACGGTACGAGGGAGCCGGCGTAGAGGCATACCGGGCAGCGCTGGATCAGGCGCAGGCCGCGCACGGTGATCAGGTCCGGGGCTCCCGGGCCGGCGCCGATGAAGTGGACGGTCATCGCACCTTGTAGCCGCGCGGGGTGTAGACCCAGTCCGGCCCGTGCAGCCGCGCCGCTCGGCGCGTATCCGAGCTGCCGACCAGCACGAGCGTGAGCATGTCGCACTGGTCGGAGGTCAGCTCGTCGAGGCGGATCAGCCGGGTCGAGGCGTCGGGGCGGCCGAGGCTTCTGGCGAGGATCACGGGCGTGGCGCCGGGGCGGTACTCGAGCAGCAGGTCGCGGGCGCGCTCCAGCAGCGTGCGGCGCCGCTGCGAGACGGGATTGTAGAAGGCGACGACGAAGTCGCCCGCGGCGGCCGCGCGGACACGGCGCTCGATCGCCTCGACCGGTGTGAGCAGGTCGGACAGCGAGATCGCGCAGAAATCGTGGCCGAGCGGAGCGCCCGCGGTGGCGGCCGCGGCCTGCAGCGCCGAGACGCCCGGGCTGACCGTCACGGCGACGCGCGCCCAGGCGGGATCTTCCGTGGCCGCGAGCAGCTCGAAGACGAGCGTGGCGAGCGCGTAGATGCCCGGATCGCCGGAGCAGATCAGCGCCACGGAACGGCCCTCGGCGGCACGCCGCAGCGCGAACCGGCAGCGCTCGACCTCGGCGCCGAGGGGGAACTCGTGGCGCGCCTTGCCGGCGGCGTCGGGGCCGATCAGGTCGAGATAGAGCCCGTAGCCGACCAGCTCCTCGGCCTCGACGATCAGCCGCCGGGCTTCGCCGGTGCGCCAATTCGCATCGCCCGGGCCGAGGCCGATCACCGCGAGGCGGCCTCGAGGGCGGCCGATGGTGGCGGGGCCCAGATCCCCTGGCGCCAGGGCGACGGCGCAGGTGACGCGCTGGCCCTTGCGCTTGGAAACGAGCAGCCGCCCCTCCGGACCCACGGCGGCGAGCGCCGCCCCCTCGGCCACGCCCCAGCAGCCGGTCTCGCGGTGGACCACCTCGGAGGGGTCGGCGAGCCGGCCCGTCTCCTCGGCCAGGCGCGCGGCGGGGAAGAACCGGGCCGGCACCCCCAGCTCGGCCGCCAGGGCATGAAGCGCGGGCTCGGCGGCCTTGAGGTCGAGCGAGACCAGGCAGGCGACGGCTTGCGGACTCAGGCCGTGCTCCGCGAGGGTGGTGCGGACGAGATCGTGCAGCGCCTCGGCCGGCGCCCCTGACTCCGCGCCGACCCCGAGAGCGAGTGCAGGCGGGTGGAAGACCAGCCTCGAGCCATTGCCGGGAACGTCGCGATGCGTGACCAGGATCTCGAAGGTGGCATCGCTGGCGGTCGGCAGCGTGTCCAGCCAGTCGGCCGTGCCGGCCTCGACCGTCAGCCGGACCGGCGCACCCTCCAGGAGGCTCGCCATGACGGCTTTCGCGTCGGCGGGGTTGGCGAGGGTCCAGCCGGGCGGAGGTGCGTCCAGTGCCAGGCCGAGGCGGGTGTCCCCGGCGGTGGTGACGGC
The DNA here is from genome assembly GCA_050246385.1 of Geminicoccaceae bacterium. Lineage (GTDB taxonomy): Bacteria > Pseudomonadota > Alphaproteobacteria > Geminicoccales > Geminicoccaceae > Benzoatithermus. The sequence goes on along the minus strand of JBFWWD010000010.1, from coordinate 36,427 downwards.
GGGTGCCACTCCGAGCGCGTCGGCGATCCGGCGGGCGAGCGCGTTGGCGCCACGGTGGCCGCCGAGAAGGGGCACGACGGCGGAGGCGTCCTCCGCCACGGCCACCAGCGCCGGCTCGCCGGTCTTGTCGGCCAGGTGCGGGGCGACGGCACGGATCAGGATGCCGCTGGCGCACAGTCCGACCACGTCGCGGCCGGCGGCAAACAGGGCGCCGACATGGCTGGCCGCCTTGGCGAAGCGGACATCGGCCGGACAATCGGCGCAGGCCGGCGCGTGGATCTCGCTGCCGGGCAGGAGGTCCTGCAGGCGGGCGGCGAGGGCGGCGCCGCGCGGCCCGAGGGTCACGATCGCGGGAGCGGCGGTCATGCCCGGCGGCGGGTCCGCCCGGCCAGGATCAGGGAGAAGTACGGCGCCTGCGACTCGCTCACCGCCGAGAGCGGACGGACACGCTCGCCCCGGAGGGTGGCGTTCTCGATCAGCAGCGCATCCTCGCCCATATGGGCCGCTGCGAGTGCCTGCTTCACCGTATCGAGATGTCGGCCGACCTTCATGATCGCCGCACGGTCGCTCTGCTGCAGCAGGGCCGCCATGCGCTTGGGGCCGACCGTCGCCGGGATCAGGGCGATCGGCTCGTCGTAGAGCCCGAGCGGCATCTGGGCCGCTGCCGCGGCGGCGGTGACCGAGGTGACGCCGGGGATCACGACGCACTCGAAGCGGTTGCCGAGCCGCGGCAGCAGGTGGGCGAAGGAGCCGTAGAGGAGCGGGTCGCCCTCGCACAGGAAGACCACGTCCCGGCCCTGGCCGAGCTCGCTGACGATGCCGGTGACGAGCTGGCTGTAGGCGCGGCCGGTGGCATCCGTGTCCTGGGTCATCGGCATCACCGCGATCAGCTCGCGGGTGCCCGGACGAATGTAGGCGGCGGCGATCTCGCGCGACCGGCTCGCACGGCCGGCCGCGGCGATGAAGGCGATGGCGTGGGCGGCCTCGAGCGCCTTGACACCCTTGACCGTCATCAGCTCGGGGTCGCCCGGGCCGACGCCGAGCCCGATCAACCGGCCACGGCGCGTCACTTGCGCGCCGCGAGCTGGGTGACCGGCATGGCCGGGCGCCAGACGAGCTGCGCGCCGATGCTTTCCGCGCGGGCGAGCTGCAGGCGCAGAAGGCGGCCGCCATGCGCGGCATGGAAGGCGAGCAGGGCAGCCTCGCCCGAGATCGAGACGGCATTCGCGACCAGACGCCCGCCTGACTGGAGGCGCTCCCAGCACAGATCGAGCAGGCCGGGCGAGGCGATGCCGCCGCCGACGAACACCGCGCTCGGCGCCGGCAGGTCGCTCAGGGCAGCCGGGGCGGCGCCGGTGTGGACGACGAGCTCCGGCACGCCGAGGCGCTCGGCATTGGCGGCGATCCGGCCCGCGCGTGCGCAATCCCGCTCGACGGCGACCGCACGCATCTTACGACCGGCGCGCAGCCACTCGATGGCGACGCTGCCGGCACCGGCCCCGACGTCCCACAGCAGCTCGCCGTCGCACGGGGCGAGGCTGGCGAGGGTGATCGCGCGGACCTCGGCCTTAGTGAGCTGGCCGTCATGTTCGTAGGTCTCGTCGGGCAGGCCCGGAACCGAGGAGCGCGGCCGCGCGCTGGAGCAGAGGTCGATACCGACCAGGTTGAGATCGGCGAAGCAGCCCTGCAGGGCGGCGGCGGTGGCATCGGTGCGGCGCTCGCGCTCGCCGCCCATCTCCTCGAAGACGGTGATGCGGCTCTCACCATAGCCGTCGGCGACGAGGCAGCGGGCGATGGCGGTTGGGCCCGCCCCGTCCGCGGTCAGCACAAGCAGGCGACGGCCGGGCTGGAAGTGGCGGCGCAGGGCGGCGACCGGACGTCCATGGGCGGTGAGGGGAAGGGCGTCCTCGAGCGCCCAGCCGAGTCGGCTGCACGCCTCCTGGAAGGCCGAGACGTGCGGCACGATCGCGACCTCGGCGGGGCTGAGATGCTGCAGGAGCAGACGGCCGATACCGTACCAAAGGGGATCGCCGGTGGCGAGCATGGCGACCGGCCTCGGCCGCAGGGCGAGGATCTCGGGCAGGGTGTCGGCGAGCGGGCTGCGCCAGGTCAAACGCTGGCGGCTGTCCGCCGGCAGCATGGCGAGATGGCGCACGCCGCCGACCAGGAACTCGGCTGCCGCAATCGCGCGCCGGGCTTTCAGGCTCAGGCCGTCGAGGCCGTCGGCGCCGATGCCGACCAAGGTGAGCCAGCTCACGGCGTGTCGACCAGCAGCGCGTTGACCGCGGCGGCGGCCAGGGCGCTCCCGCCGCGTCGGCCACGCAGGGTGATCCAGGGCACGTCCAGGCCGGATTCGATCAGCGCCTGCTTGCTCTCGGCCGCACCGACGAAGCCGACGGGAAAGGCCAGGATCGCCGCGGGCCGCTCGCGCCAGTGGCGCAGCCGGTCGAGCAGGTGGAACAGGGCGGTCGGGGCGTTGCCGATGGCGACCACGGCGCCATCGAGGCGCGGCTGCCAGAGGTCGACCGCCGCGGCCGAGCGGGTGGTCACCTGCGCTGCGGCAAGCCCGCGCGTGCGCGGATCGTCGAGGGTGAGCAGGATCTCGGCGCCGTGCGGCAGGCGGTCGGCCATGATCCCCGCAGCGACCATCCGCGCGTCGACGATCACCGCGGCCCCGGCGTGCAGGGCGGTGCCGCCGGATCCAGCCGGGTCGCCGTGCCACGCGAGCTCGTCGGTGATGTCGGGCATGCCGCAGGCATGGACGAGCCGCAGCACCATGCCATGCAGGGAGGGCGGGAAGCGGTCGAGCGCGATCTCGGCGCGAATCAGCGCGAAGGAGCGGGCGTAGATCGCGCGTGGGTCACGGAGATGCTCGGCCATGGGCTCACCGGCCGGCCTCAGCCGGCACCGTTGCGTCGCGCATGGTGATGGCCATGGTGATGATGGTGGCCGTGATGATGGTGATGCCCGCCGTCAGTGCCGATGCCCTCGACATGGTGATGGTGGCTCTCCTGTGGTGCGCCGACGTCGCCCTCGAACCCGATCACCTGGGTGCGGTACTTGCACAAGGAGCAGTTCATGTTCACGTCGCCGGCACCGATGCCGCGGATGCGCTCGACGAAGGTGTCGACCACCAGCGGATGGTCGTCGAGATAGCGCGCCTTGACGAAATCGATCCCGGGATGGCGTGCGGCCACCATGTCGGCGGCCTCGTAGATCCGCCGCACCAGGATCCCGGTGAACAGGAAGTAGGGAAAGATGATGATCCGGCGGAAGCCCAGCCTCGCCGCGCGCTCCAGCGCCACCTCGGTGCGGGGATGGGCGACGCCGGAATAGCCGATCTCGGCATGGGCGAACCCCATGCCCTCCCACAGCATCCGCGCGACTTTGGCGACGTTGCCGTTGGCGTCGCTGTCGGAAGTGCCGCGGCCGACGACGACGAGGCAGGTCTCGTCGAGCCCGACATCGCTCTCCCCCTGCTCCAGCGCGCTGGCGATGCGGTCGCGCGCCGCCGCCAGGAGCTTGGCGTCGATGCCCAGGTCGCGGCCCATGTCGATGCGGACGCCATGCTCGGCGGCATAGGCGTTCAGCACGGAAGGGATGTCATTCTTCACATGGCCGGCGGCGAACAACATGCCGGGGATCGCCAGGATCCGATCGACGCCTTGGGCACGCAAGGAGTCCAGACCCTCGCGAATGATCGGCCGCGCGAACTCCAGATAGCCCATCGCGACCGGATGGTCCGGCAGCGCATGCTCGATCAGATGCGCCACGCGGGCGAACTCGGCGCAGGCGTCGTCGTCGCGGCTGCCATGGCCGCAGATCATCACGCCGGTGCGGCTCATGGGAACTCTCCTGCGTCAGGCCGCCTGCGTCCGGTCCGACCGGAAACGCTCGAAGAACCAGGCCGACGAGACGCCGAGCGCGACCCAGAACAGGAAGCTCGTCACGGTCACAGCGACCACGAATCGATGGTGCAGCTCCTCGGGGACGGCAGTGGCGGCATCCTCGGGCTGTGGGGCACCGACGAGGTGGGGAGCGATCATCAGCCCTACCGCCACCACAGCCCAGAGCGGTGAGGCACGGAAGACCAGCAGGCCCAGGCCGACAGCGGTCGCGAGAACCGTTGCGATCCACCAGAGCTGGCGGGGCAGCAGAGGTGCAGCAGGCATGCCGGGCAGCTCCGGCGGCAGGCCGATCGCCGGTGCGATCATGAACACGGCGAAGCCGGCCAGACCCCAGAACAGCCCCTGGCGCCAACCGATCGCATGCCCGCGCAGCGCGAAGGCCGCGGTCAGAAGAAGCGCGAAGCCTGTGCCGGTGAGGATGTTCGCCACGAGCGTGAACATGGTGCGCTCGAGGCCGTCCTGCGGCGCCCAGGCCTCGTGATCATGGTCGCCGTGATCGTGGGCTGCGCTCGCGGCCGGCTCCGATGCCGGTCCGGGCACCTCGGCGCCCTCGAAGACTTCGGCGGCGAGAATGAGCGGCACGACTCCCATCTGTTGGGCGAGGGTGACCAGCACGCCGGTGAGCAGGCCGGCGAGCGCCGCCGCGAACACGAGGCTCCTGAAGAGGGCCATGAACGCTCCCCGGCGTCAGTGGCAGGGGAACGCCGCGGCGTGCCGCGTGTCATGGGCGGCATTGTGGAAGGCCTCGACGTGCGAGAACCCGACGCCGAACAGCAGCACGACACCGAGCATGGCGGCCAGCAGCACCTGGGCGAGCACGGAGCTGCGGTTGACGGCGGAACCTGCCCGGGCGGCAGCGTGATTGACAAGGGACGACATGGCGAAACGCTCCTCCTGTTCAGCACGCATGGCCGACATGACGGGAGCGAGAGCCGCACGCGCAACAAAGGCACCACGACACGGCTGCCCACGCTGCGCCTACCGCACCCGCCGGTGCACCCCGCCCGGCTCTCGGACACGTGACGTCGGCAGGTCTCCTGGCTCGCGGGTCACTGCGTTCCGGCCCTGCCTTCCCGGCTGCCGCCAGTGGCTCTGCCGTGCCGAACGCTCGCCGCTCACAGTTGCGGGGGCAGCCGCGGAATCGACCCGGAGGTCACACCGCGTTCCCTGTTCCTTCCTCGCGGAAACCAACGTCGGGCCGATCATGCGCTGCCGGCGATGCCGGGTCAATCGCGCCTCAACCGCAAGCCACCGAGTTCAGCGACCTCGCGAGCCAACGCCGGCGTGCAGGCGGCAACTCCGCCCTTGCCGAGGAGGCCATGGTCGGCGACGAAATCCGATGCCAGACCCCCGGCTTCCTGCACCAGGATCAGCCCCGCGAGGCAGTCCCAGGACGAGCAGTACTGCGTGATGAACGCGTCGCAGCGGCCGTCGGCCACCCAGCAGAGCTGGATCGCGGTCGACCCGCAGCGGCGATGCTCGAAGCCAAGACGCAGGGCGGCATCGACCATCGCGACATAGGCTTCGCGGGACTGCTTGAAGGTGTAGGCGACCGCAAGGCAGGAGGTGTCGACGCCCTCGTTTCCGGAGACCCGGATCGGCAGGCCATCGCGATGCGCGCCCCCGCCGCGCCGGGCGGTGAACATCTCGTCGTGGACGGGATCGTAGGTCAGGCCGATCGCGAGCCTGCCGTCGATCACCAGTGCCGCGACCACGCCCCAGCAGGGGACCCCCTTGAGGAAGTTGAAGGTGCCGTCGATCGGATCGAGCACCCAGGTGCGCGTGGCGCCGTCGCTGCCGCCGCCCTCCTCCCCGAGCACGGCGTCGCCGGGAAAGGCGCCGGCAAGGCGCTCGCGCAGGAGATCCTCGACCGCGCGATCGGCGACGCTCACCAGATCCTGCTGGCCTTTGTGCTCGATGGTCAGGCTGTCGCGCTCGCGGAAATACCTCAGCGCGAGCTGGCCGGCCTCACGGACGATCGGGATGGCGGCGGCAAGCTGCGCGTCGAGGTCGGCGTCGGTCACGGGTTGGGCTCCGGGCTCTTGAGGCGTTGGCGAAGCAGCGTGCGGCGGCGCAGGTCGCTGGTGTCGCGGACGGCGCGCTCCAGGGCGTCGGGCTCGGTCAGCAGGACCGCGAGCCGCTGCGCGCGCGTCAATGCGGTATAGAGCAGGTTGCGGCGCAACATTCGACCGTGCTGGCGCAGCAGTGGAAGCACGACCGCGGGATATTCCGATCCCTGCGCCTTGTGGACCGTGACCGCATAGGCGAGTGCGAGCCGGTCGAGCTCGTCGGCGGCGTAGCTCAAGGCGCGGCCATCGATCGTCACCTCGACCGTACGCGCCCTCGGGTCGAGGCCGGTGATCCGGCCGACATCGCCATTATAGACCTCGCGCTCGTGGTCGTTCTCGAGCTGCATCACGCGGTCGCCGACCGCGAGCCGGCCCTGGCCATGCGGCATCGCCAGCGGCGGGTCGGGATTGAGCTCGGCCTGCAGGAGCTCGTTCAGCGCCTGAGTTCCGAGCCGGCCTCGATTGACCGGGGTCAGCACCTGCAGCTCGGTGAGCGGATCGAGGCCGAAACGGTCCGGGATGCGGTGCAGCACGAGATCGAGCAGCTTCGCCTGGGCGTCCTCCGGCGAGGTCACGCGGATGCCGTAGCAGTCGGAGGGGCCGTCCTCCGCCCGGGCGAAGGCCGGCAGCTCGCCGCGATTGATGCGGTGCGCATTGCGCACGATGCCGCTCTCGGCGGCCTGACGGAAGATCTCGGTCAGTCGCACGACCGGCACGGCGCCCGAGCCGATCAGGTCGGCGAGCACCTGGCCCGGGCCGATGGAGGGCAGCTGGTCGACGTCGCCGACCAGGAGCAGGGCCGCATCCTCGGGCAGGGCATCGAGGAGCGCCGCCATGAGCTGGGTGTCGATCATCGAGGCTTCGTCGACCACGACGAGATCGGCCTCGAGCGGGCGGCCGTGGCTGCGGCGGAAGCCGCGCTCGGGATCGGCCTCGAGCAGGCGGTGCAGCGTGCGCGCGTCGCGGCCGGTGCTCTCGCCCAGGCGTCGCGCCGCGCGGCCGGTGGGTCCCGCCAGGACAACCCGGGGCTGGCTCGACTCCAGGGCGGCCAGAATGCCGCGCACCAGGGTGGTCTTGCCGGTGCCCGGGCCACCGGTGACGATCAGCAGCCGGCTGCGGATGGCCAGCGCGATGGCCTCGCGCTGCGTCTGGGCCAGCTGCACGGCGAGAGCGTGCTCGCTGAGTGCCAGGGCGGCATCGGACGGCGGGACCGTCCAGGGCGGCGGCCCGTGCCCGCACCCACGCACACGCTCGGCGATCAGACGTTCGGCACGATCCAGCTCGGCGAGCATCAGCATCGGTCCGCCATCGGCCCGATGCAACGCGAGCCGACCTGCGGCGCACTCCCGGTCCACGGCCGCGGCGACCTGATCGGGAGCTGCCGCCAGGAGCCGCCCGAGCTCGGCCTCGGCCTCCTCGCGCGGCAGCGCGGTGTCCCCGGCATCGGCCGCTTGGCGCAGGACCTCGGCCATCGCGGCGCCGATGCGCTGCACGGAATCAGGTGCGATGCCGAGGCGCAGCGCCACCTGATCGGCCGTGGCGAAGCCGATCCCGCGGACGTCGCGCGCCAACGCGTAGGGGTCCTTGCGGATGGTCTGGATGGCATCGAGCCCGTAGGCCTCGACGATCCGGTTCGCCCGTGCCGCGCTGAAACCGTGCTCGGCCAGGAAGACCAGCGTGTCGCGGGCGCGTCGCTGCCCCTGCCAGGCCTCCTGCAGCCTCGCGGCAAGACGGGGCCCGACGCCCTCGACGTCACGCAGCCGCAACGGCTCGCGCTCGATGACCTCGCCCAGCCGCATGCCGAACAGGGCCACCAGCCGCTTCGCCAGCTCCTCGCCGACGCCTTTGATGCGGCCGGAGGAGAGATAGGCGACGAGACCGGCCTCGGTCGCGGGCGCCTCGACCGTGGCACGGGTGGCGCGGAACTGGCGCCCCCAGCTCCTGTCGTCGTACCAGCCGCCCTCCGCGCGGATCAGCTCGCCGGGGCCGGCCTCGGGCAGCGTCCCCACGACCACGGCCGCCCGGCTGGCGCCGACCGGCGACACCAGGAGCACGCGGTAGCCGGTCTCGGGGCGCTCGAACAGAACGCGCTCGACCACGCCGGAGAGGACGGCGGGCTCGGGCTCGCCGCCCCCGGCACGCTCGCTCGGTAGGTCGCTCTGCATGGTGCGGACGCAGTCTTGCCGGATCGGGCCCGCCGTGGAAAGAGCGGCGCTGTCCTGGCGCGGAGGCGACGATGGGGAACGATGGCTGGCAAGCTTGGCGTCGGGGCATCCCAAGCCTGCTGCCGGGCCTGGATCCCGTGATCGGCCATCGCGGTGCCGCCGCGCGGGCGCCGGAGAACACGCTGGCAGGATTACGCAAGGCGCACGCATTGGGCGCCGGATGGGTCGAGTTCGACGTCATGCTGACCGCCGACCGCGTGCCGGTGCTGATCCATGACGAGACGCTCGAACGGACGACGAACGGTCGCGGCGAGGTCGCCGCTCACACGGCGGCGGAGATCGCGGAGTTGGATGCCGGATCGTGGTTCGCGCCCGGGTTCGCGGGCGAGCGCGTGCCCGCGCTCGCCGAGGCGATCGCACTACTCTTGGCGCTGGGCCTCGGCGCCAATGTCGAGATCAAGCCGGCCGCGGGCCGTGAAACGGTGACCGGCGAGGTGGTCGCCGCCTGTCTCCGCCAGCACTGGCCGCAGGATGGCCCGGGGCTGCTCCTGTCCAGCTTCGAACGCCCGGCGCTCGCTGCCGCCGCGAGGGTCGCTCCCGACCTGCCGCGCGGCCTGTTGGCCGAAGACCTGCCGCAGGACTGGGAAGCGGAGCTCGGGCAGCTCGGCTGCACCACGCTTCATCTCGATCACACGCGGATCGACCCGATGAGAATGCGCGAGCTGGCCGGGGAGGGCGTCCCGGTGCTGCTCTACACCGTGAACGACCCGGTCCGGGCGCGCGACCTGCGCGCGGCCGGCGCCACTGCAATCATCACCGACGTGCCGGACCTGCTGCTCGCCGCTCAGTAGCGGCGCATGAGACCGACGAGCCGACCCTGGATCTTGACCTGGTGCGGCCCGAAGATGCGGATCTCGTAGGCGCTGTTGGCGGGCTCGAGCGCGATCGAGGCGCCGCGCCGACGGATGCGCTTGAGGGTGACCTCGCGATCCTCGACCAGAGCCACGACGATGGCGCCGTTCTCGGCATTGTCACATCGCTGGATGACGGCGAAGTCGCCGTCGCAGATGCCGGCATCGACCATCGAATCGCCGACCACCTGCAGCACATAGTGCTCGCCCTGGCCCATCAGCACCCCGGGCACCTCGATCACGGTGCTGCTGTCGGCCAGCGCCTCGATCGGCAAGCCGGCGGCGATGCGGCCGAACAGGGGCAGGGCGGTCGCCGCCACCGGGCTCGGCACGGGCTCGGGCCGCTTGCGGCGGAAGGCGCCACGGACGACGTTCGAGCTGGGCTCGTAGGCTGTGGTGTCGAGCTCGGCGCCAACCGGACCCTCGGGCAGGATCTTGACCACCTCGAGGGCACGCGCGCGATAGGCCAGCCGCCGGATGTAGCCGCGCTCCTCGAGCCCCGAGATCAGACGGTGGATGCCGGACTTGGAGCGCAGCTTGAGCGCCGCGCGCATCTCGTCGAAGGAGGGGGAGACATCGTGCTCTTTCACGTATTGCTGAATGAACCGAAGCAGCTGAAGCTGTCGTTGCGTGAGCACGCGGTTGTCTCCGCCGAGGGGAACGGGCAGGCCCCAAAGACCTCAAATGTTCTAGTTTAGTTCCCCTGACTGGTCAAGGCGGGGGATGTTGAAAACAGTGTTATCTCGGACGACCCCGCGCGCAAGAGCGCTGTACGGTGTGCGCCGTCTACCGCAGGCTGTCGAGAGCGTCGTGGAGGTCGAGGATCGAGACAGTGTCGCCTTCCTGGCGGGGCGGGTCGTGCGGCGGCCGGACCAGGAGCGCGTCGGCGTGCGCCAGCGTGGCCAGCATCGAGCTGTCCTGGCGCCCGGCCGTGCGGACACGGCGCCGCCCGGACCCATCCACATAGGTCGCGCGCAGGTAATCCTGCCGCTGGTCGTTCGCCGCAAGATCCGTGGCGAGCTCGGCTTCGCGCGGGCGCAGCCCGACGGGCATGCCGAGCAGGGTCTGCAGGGCGGTGCGGAGAAACACGATGCCACAGACGGCGGTGGATACCGGATTGCCTGGAAAGCCGAGCACCGGCAGGTCACCCAGGCGGCCGGACAGGAGCGGCTTGCCCGGGCGCATCGCGATCTTCCAGAAGTCGAGCCGCATGCCCTCGCGGCTCAGGACCTGCTGCACGAGATCGTAGTCGCCGACGGAGGCCCCGCCCGTCGTCACCATCAGGTCGAGCCCGTCCGCCCCGCGCACCCGCGCCGCGAGCGCCTCGCCCTCGTCCGGGCTGATCCCGAGGTCGAGGGGCAGGGCACCCCAGGTCTCGAGCATGGCGCCCAGCATGACCACGTTCGAGCTCCAGATCTGGCTGCCCTCGGGCGCTTCGCCGGGCCAGCGCAGCTCGTTGCCGGTCGCGAGCAGGCCGATGCGCGGCCGCCGGCGCACGGGCAGCCAGACATGACCCAGCGAGGCGGCGAGCCCCAGCGCGCGGCCCTCGAGCGCGGTGCCCGCGGCCAGTCCGGCCCAGCCGCGACGGAAGTCGAGGCCGGCGGGGCGGACGAAGGTGCCAGCGGCCACGCTCCCGGTGAAACGGACCCCTTCGTTCGTCCGCTCGGCATTCTCCTGGATGACGACCGCGTCGGCGCCCGGCGGGAGCGCGCCGCCGGTGAAGATCCTGACCGCCTCGCCCGCCTCGAGCGGAGCGCGGCCCTCCCGGCCGGCCGGCGCCTCGCCGACCACCCGGAACACCCGTCCGCCGGCGAGGGTGTCGGCCGCACGCACGGCGTAGCCGTCCATCGCGGACACGGTGACCGGCGGCTGGTCACGCTTGGCGTGGAGATCGGCCGCGAGGATCCGGCCTCGCGCCTGGGGCAGGGCGACCCACTCGACGGGCAGCGGACGGAGAGGCGCAACCACGCGCGCCTGCGCCTCGGCGACCGGCAGCATCTCAGGATCCGGCCAAGTATTCGCCGGAGCGACCGCCGGCCTTGTGCACCAGCCGGATGCCCTCGACGCGCATCCCGCGGTCGACCGCCTTGCACATGTCGTAGACCGTGAGTGCCGCGACCGCGACGGCGGTCAGCGCCTCCATCTCGACCCCGGTGCGGCTGGAGACCTTGCAGGTGGCGCGGATGGCGATCGACTCGGTTTCCGGCTGTGGCGTCAGCTCGACCTGCACCGAGGTCAGCGGCAGCGGATGGCAGAGCGGGATCAGGTCCGCGGTTCGCTTCGCTCCCATGATCCCGGCGAGCTGGGCCACTGCCAGCACGTCGCCTTTGGCGAATCCGCGCTCGGCGATGCGGGCCAGGGTCGCCGGCGCCATCGCGACCCGACCCTCGGCCGTGGCCATGCGCTCGGTGACTTCCTTGCCGCCGACGTCGACCATGACGGCATTGCCCGCGGCGTCGAAGTGCGTGAGCCCGCTCACGCCGCGAGCGCCAGCAGCCGACGGGTCGCGGCGGTGACGTCGGGCTCGCGCATCAGGCTCTCGCCCACCAGGAAGGCCCGTGCGCCCGCGGCCGCCATGCGGACCAGATCCTCGTGCGTGTAAAGGCCGCTCTCCGCCACCAGGAGCCGGTCCTTGGGCGCCAGGCGGGCGAGCCGCTCGAACACCGCCAGATCGACCGCGAGCGTCTTGAGGTTGCGGTTGTTCACGCCGAGCAGCGTGCCCGACAGGCGGAGCGCACGCTCCATCTCCTCTTCGTCATGGACCTCGACCAGCACGTCCAGGCCGAGCTCGGCGGCGGTGGCGGCGAGCTCGGCCGCGGCGGCGGCGTCGAGGCAGGCCATGATCAGCAGCACGCAGTCCGCACCGAGCATGCGCGACTCGGCGACCTGCCACGGGTCGAGCAGGAAGTCCTTGCGCAGGGCGGGCAGCGGCACCGCGGCGCGGGCGGCGGCGAGAAACTCGTCGCGCCCCTGGAAGAACGGCTCGTCCGTGAGGACGGAGAGGCAGGCGGCCCCGCCGGCGAGATAGGCGCGGGCCAGGGCGGGCGGGTCGAAATCCGCGCGGATCAGCCCCTTGCTGGGCGAGGCCTTCTTGATCTCGGCGATCAGCGGGTGCCGGCCCTCCGCACCCGCAATCTCGAGCGCCCGCATGAAGCCGCGCGGCGGCTCGGCGGGCAGGCTCGCCAGCAGATGCGCCAGCGGCAGCTCGGCCTTGCGGCGGGCGATATGCTCGCGCTTGATCCCACAGATGCGGGCGAGGACGTCGCTCATGCGGCGGCGGGCGTGTTGGTGATGTGAACGAGGCGCTCCAGGGCGGCGTGCGCGGCACCGCTGTCGATCGATTGGGCGGCCAAACCCGCCCCGGCGCGAAGATCGTCCGCGCGGCCCGCCACCAGAAGCGCGCCCGCGGCGCCGAGCAGCACGGCGTCGCGCAAGGGGCCCTTCAACCCCGAGAGCACGCCCCGGATCGCCTCGGCATTGTGGGCGGGATCGTCGCCCTTCAGATCGTCCAGGGTTGCGCGCGGCAGACCCGCATCCTCGGGAGTCACCTCGAACCGCCGCACCCGCTCGCCGTTCCACTCGGCGACCAGGGTCGGGCCGGTGGTGGTGAGCTCGTCCAGACCGTCGCTGCCGTGCACGACCCAGGCGAAGCGCGAGCCGAGCCGCCCCAGCACCTCGGCCAGCGGCTCGATCCATTGGGCCGCGAACACACCCATCAGTTGCCGGTCGACCCCCGCCGGATTGGCGAGCGGGCCGAGCAGATTGAAGATCGTGCGCGTGCCGAGCTCGACCCGCGGTCCGGCGACATGGCGCATGGCACCGTGATGGCGCGGCGCCATCATGAAACCGATGCCGGCTTCACGGATCGCCTGCTCGACCAGCGGGAACTCGGCCTCGATGTTCACGCCGAGCTGCGTCAGCACCTCGGCCGAGCCGGACTTGGAAGAAAGCCCGCGATTGCCGTGCTTGGCGACCGGCACGCCGGCGCCGGCGACCACGATCGCCGCGGCGGTCGAGATGTTGTAGGTGCCCGCACCGTCGCCGCCCGTGCCGCAGGTGTCGATGGCCCCCTCGGGTGCCGAGATCCGCGCCATGCGCTCGCGCAGGCTGCGCGCGCCGGCGGTGATCTCCTCGACCGTCTCGCCGCGCACCCGCAGCGCCATCAGCAGGCCCGCGATCTGCGCCGGCGTGGCGTTGCCGGTCATCATCAGGCCGAAGGCGTCGCTCGCCTCCGCCTCGCCGAGCGCCCGGCCCGAGGCCGCCTTGGCGATCAGCTCCTTGAAGCGCTGGAGATCGGCCGTCACGCGTGGCCCCCGACCTGCGCCAGGGCGAGGAAGTTCTTGAGCATCTGGTGGCCGTGCTCGGTCTCGATGCTCTCGGGATGGAACTGAACGCCATGGATCGGCAGCGTGGCGTGGCGCAGACCCATGATGATCCCGTCGGCGGTCCGGGCATTGACTACCAGTTCCCCAGGCACCGTCTCCGGCTGCGCCACCAGCGAGTGGTAGCGCGTCGCGACGAACGGGCTGGGAAGATCGGCGAAGACACCGGTCCCGTCATGCTCGATCGGGCTGAGCTTGCCGTGCATCACGGTCGTCGCGCGACCGATGGTGGCACCGAAAGCCTGCGCGATCGCCTGGTGGCCGAGGCAGACGCCGAGAACGGGAATCCGCCCGGCCGCCGCGCGCACCAGGGGCAGCGTGATGCCGGCGCGATCGGGGTCGCAGGGCCCCGGCGAGATGACGATCGCATCGGGCGACAGGGCGATCGCGTCCTGCACGCTGATCGCATCGTTGCGGTGTACGACGGCCTCCGCGCCGAGCTCGCCCAGATAATGGACGAGATTGTACGTAAAACTGTCGTAATTGTCGATCAGGAGGAGCATCGCATTGCCCGAGCAGGCGGCGAGCGGTCGCCGCGGGAGACACAAACGCGCAGCGGTCGGTGCCGTCAAGGGCAAGCGGGCGCACCGTCCCTGCCCGGGGGTTCGCTTCCCATGACCATGTTTGCCTCTCGACCGGTGATGGCCGACGAGAATCGCCACCGCGATCGCGCTCGGCGGCGCCTCCTCCACGCGTTGCGACGGCGAGCCGAGCTGCGGCACCAGAGGAACAGAAGCGCGCTCCGGAGCGTCGCTGTTGCTTGTGAAGCTGTTCGCACAGACTACTGTGATGCTAACGGATCGGCGTATCGGCGGAGGGTGGCCATTGGTCGGCTCGGGTGAGACCCGGCAGAGGCGGTCGCGCGGCGCGCGGCGGCTGGCGCGTCGCATCCGCCGCCTGTTGACGTGGCGGAACGCCGCGGCCGTCGCGCTGTTCGTGCTGTCTTTCGCCGTCATCCTCGCCTCGCTGACCGGACCTCCCTCGCGCGGCAACGTGTTCCGCACCGATCCGGTCCTGCGCGCGATGGGTGTGCCGGAGGACGGGCCGGACATCGCGTTCGAGTCGATGGGCACGGTGCCCAGCCTCTCCGTGAGTCCACGTTTCGTCCTGCCGATGCTGCGGGACGGCTCGAAGCGGACGGTGGCACCGTCGCCGCCGCCGGCGCCGGTCGTGGCCACGAACGAGCCGGCGCCCTCGCCGGGGGCGAGCGCACCGGCTGCCGCGTCACCGCCTGATGCTGCCGCGCCCGTGCTCGAAGCGCTCGAGACGCCCGACCGGGCGCTGGCGATCGATCCGCCCCGGGTCGCCTTCAAGCCTCGGCTCGACGCTGCGCCGCTGACCACGGCGGTCGTGATGACGCCCGTTCTGCCACGCCTGCCGCCGCCGGCGCTCAAAGGTGCGCCGGAGCTCGCCATCGTGGTGGACGATCTTGGGCCGGCGGCCGGCCTCTCCGAGCGCGCCACCCGGCTGCCCGTGCCCGTGACGCTGGCGTTCCTGCCTTATGCCGACGGCCTGCCGGCGATGACGGCCGCAGCCAAGGCGAACGGGCACGAAATCTTCCTGCATCTGCCGATGGAGCCGATGGGCTCGCCCAATCCGGGGCCGAGGGCGATCCTGGTCGACCTCGCGCCGAGCGACCTGGACGAGCGGCTCGCCTGGGCGTTCGACCGGGTGCCGCTGGCGACGGGAGTGAACAATCACATGGGCAGCCGCGCCACCTCCGATCCCGAGACCATGCTCCGGGTCCTGCAGGAGGTGCGCCGGCGCGGCCTGACCTTCGTCGACAGCCGGACGTCACCCATGTCCGTGGGCGACGGCCTCGCGGCGCAGCTGGACATCCCGCACGTCGCACGCGACGTGTTCATCGACAACAATCCGACGCCGGCGGCGATCGAGCAGATGCTGGGGGCGGCAGAGAGACTCGCCAGGAAGCGTGGCTACGCGCTCGCGATCGGGCATCCCCACCCGGCGACGCTGTCCGTGCTCGAGCGCTGGCTGCCGCAAGCGGAGCAGCGCGGGCTGCGCATCGTCCGGGCGCAGGACCTGATCGCCCAGCTCCGCTGCCGCGAATCCGAACCCCTTCAGGTCGCCGCCTGCGTCGGCCCGGACTGCCCGCCGCCGCCCTGCTGAGTCTCAGCGGCCGCCGCTGGCGAAGCGGACGGCCTCCTCGGCGGCGCGGATCAGGGCGCGCGCCTTGTTGCAGCTCTCCTGATACTCGGCCTCGGGATCGCTGTCGGCGACCACGCCGCCGCCGGCCTGCACGTACATGCGGCCGTCCTTGACCAGCGCGGTGCGCAGGGCGATGCAGGTGTCCATGGTGCCGTCGGAGGCGAAGTAGCCGACCGCCCCGGCATAGAACCCGCGCCGTTCCGGCTCGAGCTCGTCGATGATTTCCATCGCCCGGACCTTCGGCGCGCCGCTGACCGTCCCGGCCGGGAAGCCCGCCATCAGCGCGTCCAGCGCGTCGCAATTGGGCCGGATCTTGCCCTCGACGTTGGAGACGATGTGCATGACGTGGGAGTAGTACTCGACCTTCATCTTCTCGGTGACGCGCACGGTGCCGATCTCGGTCACGCGGCCGACATCGTTCCGGCCGAGGTCGAGCAGCATGAGGTGCTCGGCCAGCTCCTTGGGGTCGGCCATCAGATCCTGTGCCAGCGCTTCGTCCTCGGCCTTGTCCACGCCGCGGCGGCGTGTGCCGGCGATCGGACGAACCGTGACGGTTCCGTCGCGCAGGCGGACCAGGATTTCCGGGCTCGAGCCGACCAGGGCGTAGTCGCCCAGATCGAGGAAGAACAGGAAGGGCGACGGGTTGAGTCGGCGCAGGGCGCGGTAGAGCGAGAAGGGCGGAAGGCGGAACTCGAACTCGAATCGCTGCGACGGCACCACCTGGAAGATATCACCGGCGCGGACATACTCCTTCGCCCGCTCCACCATCTGATGGTACTGCTCGCGGGTGACGTTCGCCCGGGGCTCCGGGGGCGGGCTCGCCATCCGAAACGGTTCGTGGCTGATGCCACGGTTGAACTCGGCGATCGCGTCGCTCAGCCGCTCGCGCGCCTGGGCATAGACCTGCCGGGCCGGGGCTTCGCCGGGCCAGACCGGCGTCACCAAAGTGATCTTGTCCTCGATGTGGTCGAACAGCGCGATCACCGTCGGCCGCATGAACACGGCGTCCGGCAACCCCAGGCGGTCCGGATTCTCGTCGGGCAGCCGCTCGATCAGCCGCACCATGTCGTAGGCCATGTGCCCGAACAGGCCTGCCGCCATCAGCGGCAGATCGCCCGGCAGGTCGATCCGACTCTCGGCGATGAGCCGGCGCAGGCTCGCGAGCGACGGCTCGGCACAGGGCTCGAACGCCTCACGGTCGTACCGGGCGCGCCGGTTGATCTCGGCCCGCTCACCGCGGCAGCGCCAGATCAGGTCCGGCTTGATCCCCAGGATCGAATAGCGCCCGCGGACCGCACCACCGGTGACGCTCTCCAGAAGGAAGCTGTATGGCCGTCCGTCGGCGAGCTTGAGCAGAGCCGAGACCGGAGTCTCGAGGTCGGCCACGAGCGAAGCCGAGATGACCTGCGCCTTGCCTGCGGCATAGGCGGCCGCGAAGGTGTCGAAGTCGGGATGCGCTTCCATGCTAGGCTATCCGGGACGCGGTCACTGGGACAACTGCTCCATGAGTGTCGCCAGCGTGGACTGGTTGACTGAGACCGGATAGCGCGCGCGCAGCGCCGTCTCGTAGGCACCGAGCATCTCGGCGCGCAGGGAGTTCGCGACGGCATTCCGCGTCGCGTTCAGCATCTGGTCGTCGATCTTGGCCGGGATCACCTCCTCGACGGCAACGACCGCGGCGCCGTCCGGGATCTCGACCACCTCCTTGGCAACCTCGCCGACGGGCGTGGCGAACATGGCGGCCACGGCCGCGGCGCTGAGGCCCTGCTGCGCGCCGTCGTCGGTGCGCAGCAGCGGCGCCACCTCGACCAGCCGAGTGTCGGCATTGGCCTTGGCGAGATCCGCGAGCGAGGCGGCATCCGAGGCGGCGGCGCGCAGCTCCTCGGCCCGCGCCTTGGCCTTGGCCTTCTGCTGCTCGGCGCGCCAAGCCTGCTCGACCTGATCGCGGACCTCGCTCAGCGGGCGCTCGCGGGCGGGCTGGACGTCGTCGACGCGGAACACGTAGTAGTGGCCGTCGGCGGTCTGCTCGAGCAGCGAGGTCTCGCCGGCATTGGCCGCGAAGACCTGGGCCAGGATGTCGGAGGTGAGCCGGTCGGCGGCGAGCCGCTCGTGCGCCGCATTGTGACCGGTGCGGTCGACGTTCTCGAGCTTGAGCGCCTCGAGGCCCTGCTTGCTCGCGGCCTCGTCGAGCGGCGTGCCGGCCGCGAGCTCGTCGTCGAGCCGAGTCGAGACGTCGGGTAGCTGGTTCGACGCGCGGTCCAGGCTGAGCTCGCGCCTCAGCTCATCCGCAACCGCCTCGAATGGCTCCACCTGCTCGGGGATCACCTCTTCCGTGCGGAGCAGATGCCAGCCGAACGGCGTCTGCACGGGCGTGCTGACCTCGCCCTGCGGCAGGCCGAAAGCCGCCTGATCGAGCGCCTCGGGCAGATCGCCCTTCGCGAGCGGACCGAGCTCGGAACGCTCGACCTTGTCGCCCGACATCTCGGAGGCGACGTCGGTGAAGCTCTTGCCACCCGCGACCAGCTCCGCCGCGCGCTTGATCGTCGCCTCGTCGGGGGCGAGCAGCTGCTCGATCCTGCGCTGCTCCGGCTTGCGGTATTGCGCCGCACGTGCGTCGTAGGCGGCGCGCAGGTCGGCGTCGCTGATCTCGATCTCGCCGACCAGATCCTCCGGTGCCAGCGTCACCAGGGTGATCGAACGGTATTCGGGCGCCTCGTAGGCTTTGGCATTGGCCGCGAGGTAGGAGGAGAGCTCGTCCTCGGTCGGCGACGGCACCTCGATCGTTGCCGAATCGACGATCAGCACCTTGCCGCGGCGCTGCTCCAGACGCTCCTCGAGCAGCTTGCGCACGAGCAGGTCGGGCGCCTGGACGGAGCCGGTGAGCGTGTCCACCAGCTCGCCGCGCACCATGTCGCCGCGCACGGCCGCGATGTAGTTGGCCTCGGACATGCCCAGGCTACGCAGCAGGAGATCGAACCGCGAGCGATCGAAGCCGCCCGTGCCCTGGAGCTGCGGGTTCTGCCGGATCGCTTCGGCGACGGCCTCGTCCGACGCAGTCAGGCCCAGATCCTCGGCATGGGCGTCGACCAGCCGGCGTGCGACCGCCGCATCGACCGACTGCTGCAACAACCCGATGCTGACCGCGGCGCGCCGGTCGAGATTGTTGCCGAACTGCTGCTGCATCTGCTGCAGGCGTCGGTCGAACTCGCCGCTGACCTCCTGCATGGAGATCGGCGTGCCGGCCACCTCGGCGAGCGTGCTGCCGCCGTGCGGGGCGCGGAAGACGTCGCCGATGCCCCAGACGGCGAAGCTGACGACGAGAACGCCGAACAGCACCTTGGCCACCCAGCCGGTGGCGTGCCTTCGCAACGAATCGAGCATGGAACGAGCGCCGTCGTGGTTCGCCTGCGGCAGCCCGGAATCGGGATCCGAGCGCGGGCCGCGACCATATGAGTTGGGCTGACGATCCGCAACCTCTGCCGGACCGCTGGTAAGCCCGCACCGCGTGTGTTAACAGGCGCCCGTCTTTGGGATCCCGCGGATATCGTCATGCGCTGGCCACGGCCGATCGTCTTCGGCAACTGGAAGATGCACGGGCTGCGTGCGGAGGCGCATGCGCTCGTGGGTGCCCTGGCGGAGTATCAGGGCCGCCGCACCGCCACGCTGGGCGTGTTCCCGCCCTTCACCGTCCTGGGCGAGGTCGCGGCTCAGCTCGAGGGCAGCGGCATCGTCGTTGGCGGTCAGGACTGCCATAGCGAGGCCAAGGGCGCCTTCACGGGGTCGATCGCCGCACCCATGCTCAAGGATGCGGGAGCCACCGCTGTCCTGGTCGGCCATTCCGAGCGTCGGCATGGGCTCGGCGAGGCCGACTCCTTGATCCGCGCCAAGGCGACGGCCGGACTTGCCGCCGGGCTGCTGGTGGTGTTGTGCATCGGCGAGACCGAGGACGAGCGCGTGACCGGCAGGACGGTCGACGTGCTCGACCGTCAGCTCACCGCCGGCTGGCCGGAAGGTGCCACGGGCGAGAACCTGATCGTCGCCTACGAGCCGGTCTGGGCGATCGGAACGGGGCGCACGGCGACCAGCGCCGACATTGCCGAGAGTCACGCCGCGATCGGCAAGCGGGTCGACGAGCTGTCGCCGAGGGGCGAGCCCGTGCCGATCCTCTATGGCGGCTCGGTCAAGCCGGAGAACGCCAAGGAGATCATGGCGGTCCCGGGGGTCGCCGGCGTCCTCGTCGGCGGGGCGTCCTTGGATGCGGCGGGCTTCTGGACCATTTATCAGGCGGGCGGTGGGGCTTGACGCCCGGCGCACGAGGGACGTCCTGCCTGCCATCGACCTCGCTCCGGAGTTGTCTCGTCTGTCATGACCACGGTTCTTCTCGTCATCCATCTTCTGATCGCCGCCGCGATGGTGGGCGTGATCCTGATCCAGCGCAGCGAGGGCGGCGCTCTGGGCGGTCTTGGCGGTGGCACCATGGGCGGCATGATGACCGCGCGCGGTACCGCCAACCTGCTGACGCGCACGACCGCCATCCTTGCGGCGTGCTTCATCTGCACGAGTCTGCTCCTCGCGATTTTCGCCGGTCATGCGGGGCGTGGGGGATCGATCCTCGACCGACCGGCCACTCCGGCCGAGACACCGGCGACTCCCGCGGCACCTGCCGCTCCTGCGACTCCGGCGGAGCCCACTGCCCCCATCGCCCAGTAGGCGTGACGGTTTTGCGTGAGCATCCGGCCCCGCTTCGTCCACCCGTGGTCGGAGCGGCGGCATGAAGCGCTATGTCTTCATCACCGGCGGGGTGGTCTCCTCGCTCGGCAAGGGCTTGGCCGCGGCGGCCTTGGGATCGCTGCTGCAGCTGCGCGGCTATCGCGTACGGCTGCGCAAGCTCGATCCCTATCTGAACGTCGATCCCGGAACGATGTCGCCCTACCAGCACGGCGAGGTCTTCGTCACCGACGACGGGGCGGAGACCGATCTCGACCTCGGCCATTATGAGCGCTTCACGGGCGTGCCGGCGCACGCGTCGGATACGGTTTCAGCCGGCCGGATTTACTGGACGGTGCTGACCCGCGAGCGCCACGGCGACTATCTGGGCGGCACGGTCCAGGTGATCCCGCACGTCACCAACGCGATCAAGGAATTCATCGAGAACGACACCGAGGGCGCCGACATCGTCCTGTGCGAGATCGGCGGGACGGTCGGCGACATCGAGGGCCTGCCGTTCTTCGAGGCGATCCGGCAGTTCGGCCTCGAGCACGAGCCGCAGCAGTGCTGCTTCATCCATGTGACGCTGGTGCCGTGGATTCCCTCGGCGCACGAGCTGAAGACCAAGCCGACGCAGCATTCCGTGGCCGCGCTGCGCGCGATCGGTATCCAACCCGACGTCCTGCTCTGCCGCTCCGACCGGCCGATCCCGGAGGACGCGCGGCGCAAGATCGCGCTGCAATGTTCCGTGCGTCCGCCCGCGGTGATCCCGGCGCTCGATTGCTCGTCGATCTACGAGGTGCCGATCGCCTACCATGCCGAGGGGCTGGACGATCAGGTCCTGACCGCGCTCGGTCTCGACCGCGAGCGGCGACCCGACCTGACCGGCTGGCGGCAGATCGTGAGCCGCGCGCAGCGGCCCGAGGGTGAGGTGTCGGTGGCGGTGGTCGGCAAGTATACCGGCCTGTTCGACGCCTACAAATCGCTCAACGAGGCGCTGGTCCACGGTGGCATCGCCAACAATGTGCGGGTCAATCTGCACTGGATCGACGCCGAGGAGTTCGCCCACTCCGACCAGACCGACCGCCTGCACGGGATGAATGCGGTGCTCGTGCCGGGTGGCTTCGGCGAGCGCGGCACCGAGGGCAAGATCGCGGCGGTCACCTATGCCCGCGAGAAGGCGCTGCCGTTCCTGGGCATCTGCTTCGGCATGCAGCTCGCCTGCATCGAGGCGGCGCGGCGGATGGGCCTGAACGGCGCCTCGTCGACCGAGTTCGGCCCATGCCCCGATCCGATCGTCGGCCTGATGACCGAATGGGAGCAGGACGGCGACGTGCAGCGACGCGGCGAGGACGACGATCTCGGCGGGACGATGCGGCTGGGTGCCTACCCGTGCGTGCTGACCCCGGGCAGCCTGGTCGCTGACATCTATGGCGGGGCCGAGGCGATCAGCGAGCGCCATCGCCACCGTTACGAGGTGAACATCAACTACCGCCCGGTGCTGGAGAAGGCGGGTCTGCGCTTCTCCGGCATGTCGCCCGACGGCCGATTGCCCGAGATGATCGAGCTGCCCGGGCATCCCTGGTTCGTCGGGGTGCAGTTCCACCCCGAGCTCAAGTCGCGGCCGATGGCGCCGCATCCTTTGTTCGCCGCGTTCATCCGCGCGGCGCTGGAGCAGTCGAGGCTGGTATGATGTCGGAGCAGCGCACGGTCCGAGTCGGCGAGGTCGCCATCGCCAATCACTTGCCCCTGGTCGTGATTGCCGGCCCCTGCGCGATCGAGAGCCGGGAGCACGCGCTGGACATGGCCAGCGCGCTCAAAGCGCTCTCAACAAAGCTCGGTATCCCACTGATCTACAAGAGTTCCTTCGACAAGGCGAACAGGACCAGCGCTAGCAGTGCCCGCGGCATCGGCCTCGACAAGGGACTCGAGATCCTGGCGGCCGTCAAAGAGGCTACAGGTCTGCCCGTGCTCACCGACGTGCACGAGAGCTGGCAGTGCAAGCCGGTGGCCGAAGTCATTGATGTCCTTCAGATTCCGGCTTTCCTCTGCCGTCAGACGGACCTGCTGCGCGCCTGCGCCGAGACCGAGCGGGCGATCAACGTCAAGAAGGGGCAGTTCCTGGCCCCGTGGGACATGAAGCAGGTCACCGCCAAGCTGGAGAGCTTCGGCGCCGACCGGATCCTCGCCTGCGAGCGCGGCGCGAGCTTTGGTTACAACACCTTGGTGTCCGACATGCGTGCGCTGCCTCAGCTTGCCGCGACCGGCTGGCCCGTGGTGTTCGACGCGACCCACTCCGTCCAGCAGCCGGGCGGGCTTGGCGGCACCAGTGGCGGCCAGCGGGAATATGTGCCGGTGCTCGCCCGCGCCGCGGTGGCGGTCGGGGTCGCGGCCGTTTTCATCGAGACGCACGAGCAGCCCGATCGGGCGCCGAGCGACGGCCCGAACATGGTTCCGCTGGCCCGGATGGGCGAGCTGCTGGCCGATCTGCAGCGCTTCGACGCTCTCGCCAAGGCCAACCCGCCGGTCGCACTCTGAGGCCGGCGCATCGGGAGGAAGTGAGCATGGTCGAGCACGAGATCGTGTCGATCCGTGGCCGCGAGGTCCTGGACAGCCGCGGCAATCCCACGGTCGAGGCCGACGTCGTCCTGGAGAATGGCGCTTTCGGCCGAGCCGCGGTGCCTTCCGGCGCCTCGACCGGCTCGCGCGAGGCGATCGAGCTGCGCGACGGGGACAAGGGCCGCTATCTCGGCAAGGGCGTCACGCAGGCCGTGGAGGCGGTCAACGGCGAGATCGCGGACGCCGTGACCGGCTTCGATGCGGTCGACCAGACGGCGCTCGATCGGGCGCTGATCGAGCTCGACGGCACGGAGAACAAGGAGCGGCTCGGCGCCAACGCGATCCTCGCCGTGAGCCTCGCCGCCGCCAAAGCCGCTGCGGTAGGCACGGGCCTGCCGCTCTATCGCTATCTGGGTGGGGTCGATGCGCGGGTCCTGCCCACGCCGCTGATGAACATCATCAATGGCGGCGCGCACGCGGACAATCCGCTCGACATCCAGGAGTTCATGATCCTGCCGGTCGGTGCCGAGACCTTCAGCGAGGCTTTGCGCGCCGGGACCGAAGTGTTTCACGCGCTCAAGAAGCTGCTGAAGGATGCCGGCCACAACACGGCCGTCGGCGACGAGGGCGGCTTCGCTCCGAACGTGAACAGCGAGCAGGCTTTGGCCTTCATCGAGAAGGGGATAGAGGCGGCAGGCTACAAGATGGGTGAGGACATCGTCCTCGGCCTCGACGTCGCCTCGAGCGAGTTCTTCAAGGACGGCCGCTATCATCTCGAGGGTGAAGGTCGGACCCTCGACGCCGAGGGCATGGCGCGTTGGCTCGAAGGCCTGTGCGAGCGGTTCCCGATCGTGACGATCGAGGACGGCATGGCCGAGGGCGACTGGGAAGGCTGGCGCCTGCTCACCGACGTGCTCGGCGACGAGGTGCAGCTGGTCGGCGACGATCTGTTCGTCACCAATCCCGCCATCCTCGCCAAGGGCATCGAGGAGGGGATCGCCAACGCCATCCTGATCAAGGTGAACCAGATCGGGACGCTGACCGAGACGCTCGAGGCGATCCGGCTGGCGACCGCCAACGGCTACTCCTCGATCATCTCGCACCGCTCGGGCGAAACGGAAGACGCGACCATCGCGGATCTCGCGGTCGCGACCAATTGCGGCCAGATCAAGACCGGATCACTGTCGCGTTCCGATCGTCTGGCCAAGTACAATCAACTGTTGCGAATCGAGCAGATGCTGGGCGACGCTGCCGTCTACGCGGGTCGGACGCGGCTCGCGCGCGGATGAGGCGGACGAGGGCGATGCTGCGGAACCTCTCTGGTGCGCTGATCGAACCGTTGAAGGGCCGTTGGCTGTCGATCGCGGTGACCTTGGTGCTGGTCTATTTCGGCTACCACGCGGTTCACGGGCGCTACGGGCTTTTGGCCTGGATGGACACCTCGCGCGACTTGGCGGCCGCGGAGGAGCAGCTCGCGGCCCTGGTCGACCAGCGTGAGCGGCTGGAGACGGATGTCGCCGCGTTCCAGCCGGACTCGCTCGACCGTGACCGGCTGGAGGAGCAGTTGCGGCTGCTCGGCTATGTCCGTCCGAACGAAGTCGTGGTCCTGCGCCGCGACGAGGCGCCCGCTCGATAGGAGTCATGGCCGGCGCCGGCGAGATTGGCGGGTCGGACAAAGCGTGTAGAGTCGCGCGAGCGGCTGCGGTCCCATGGCACCGCGCGCGAACGACAGGGACGGAGAGGAGCGAGACGTCATGGCGGCCACGAGCCCGGCGAAGACCACGCGCAAGGCTGCCGGGAAGTCCAGCGGGCCCGAGCCCGCGGAGCTTCTCGCCTACTACCGTGAAATGCTGCTTATCCGCCGCTTCGAGGAAAAGGCCGGCCAGCTCTACGGCATGGGCCTGATCGGCGGGTTCTGCCATCTCTATATCGGCCAGGAGGCCGTGGCCGTCGGCATCCAGCATTCGCTGAAGCCCGGCGACAGCGTGATCACGGGCTATCGCGACCATGGTCACATGCTGGTCTGCAACATGGACCCGCGCCGGGTCATGGCGGAGCTGACCGGCCGCTCGACCGGCTACTCCAAGGGCAAGGGCGGCTCGATGCACATGTTCGCCCGCGACCAGGGCTTCTATGGCGGGCACGGCATCGTCGGTGGTCAGGTGCCGCTCGGCACCGGCCTCGCCTTCGCCCACAGGTACCGGGAGGATGGCGGGATCTGCGTCGCCTATATGGGCGACGGGGCGGTGAACCAGGGCCAGGTCTATGAGAGTTTCAACATGGCCGCCCTCTGGCAGCTGCCGATCCTCTACGTGATCGAGAACAATCGCTACGCCATGGGCACCTCCCAGGCCCGTTCCGCCGCGGGGCAGCGGCTGTGCGAGCGGGGCACCGCGTACGGCATTCCCGGCCACCAGGTCGACGGCATGGACGTGGTCGCGGTCAATCGCACCGCGCGCGAGCTGGTCGAGCAGGTCCGCGGCGGCAAGGGGCCGATCATCCTCGAGGCGATGACCTACCGCTATCGCGGCCACTCCATGTCCGACCCGGCCAAGTACCGCACCAAGGAAGAGGTGCAGGAGATGCGCGAGCGTCACGACCCGATCGATCTGCTGCGCAAGGTGATCACGGACCGTGGGGCGGCGAGCGAGGACGACTTCAAGCGGCTCGACAAGGAAGTCCGCGACATCGTCAACGAGGCGGCGCGTTTCGCCCAGGACTCCCCCGAGCCGGAGCCGAGCGAGCTCTGGACCGACGTCCTCATCGAAGCCTGAACGAAGCAGAGAAGAACGGGCGGCTGCAGCGCCGCTCCGGCAGGGAGACCCTGATGCCGACGCCGATCCTGATGCCGGCCCTGTCGCCGACCATGACGGAGGGCAACCTCGCGAAGTGGCTCAAGAACGAGGGCGATGCGGTCCGTTCGGGCGACGTGATCGCCGAGATCGAGACCGACAAGGCGACCATGGAGGTCGAGGCGGTCGACGAAGGCACGCTCGGCAGGATCCTGGTCCCGGCGGGGACCGAGGGTGTGGCGGTCAACACGCCGATCGCCATGCTCCTGAACGACGGGGAGAGCCCCAGCGCGCTCGACGACGCGCCGCCCGCGGCTCCGAAGGCGAGCGAAGCGCCCGCACCCGCCATCGAGGAGAAGAAGCCGGCGACGGCGGACAGCTCGGCCCCGCCGCGCAGCGTGAGGCGGACGGCCGAGCCCGAGGTGCCCGAGGGCACCGAGATGGTCCGCCAGACCGTGCGCGAGGCGCTGCGCGACGCCATGGCCGAGGAGATGCGGCGCAACCCGGACGTGTTCCTGATGGGCGAGGAGGTCGCCGAGTATCAGGGGGCCTACAAGATCAGCCAGGGGCTGCTGGAGGAGTTCGGCGCCAGGCGGGTGATCGATACGCCGATCACCGAGTATGGTTTCGCCGGCCTCGGCGTGGGCGCGGCGATGGCCGGGCTCAGGCCGATCGTTGAGTTCATGACCTGGAACTTCGCCATGCAGGCGATCGACCACATCATCAACTCGGCGGCCAAGACGCTCTACATGGCCGGCGGCGAGCTAGGCTGCCCGATCGTGTTCCGCGGCCCGAACGGGGCCGCGGCCCGCGTCGCCGCGCAGCACAGCCAGGAATACAGCAGCTGGTATGCGCACTGCCCCGGCCTCAAGGTGGTCGCACCCTACAGCGCCGCCGACGCCAAGGGGCTGCTCAAGGCCGCGATCCGTGATCCGAACCCGGTCGTGTTCCTCGAGAACGAGGTGCTCTACGGCCACAGCTTCGACGTCCCCAAGCTCGACGATTTCGTGCTGCCGATCGGCAAGGCCAAGATCCTGCGCGAGGGCGGCCACGTCACCATCACCGCCTTCTCGCTGATGGTCGAACGCGCGCTCAAGGCGGCCGAGAAGCTGGCCGAGGAGGGGATCGAGGCCGAGGTGATCGACCTGCGCACCATTCGGCCGCTCGATACCGAGACCATCGTCGAATCGGTCAAGAGGACCAACCGCATCGTCTCCCTCGAGGAAGGCTGGCCGCAGAGCGGCATGGGTGCCGAGATCGCGGCAGTGATGATGGAGCAGGCGTTCGACTGGCTCGACGCGCCGGTGGTCAGGGTGCACGGCAAGGACGTGCCGATGCCCTACGCCGCCAATCTCGAGCGGCTGGCGCTGCCGCAGGTGGACGACGTCGTCGCGGCCGCCAAGGCCGTCTGCTACCGCAGCTAGGCCGGAGCAATTCCATGCCGATCAAGATCCTGATGCCGGCCCTGTCACCCACCATGACCGAGGGCAACCTCGCCAAGTGGCTGAAGAGCGAGGGCGATACGGTCAAGGCGGGCGACGTGATCGCCGAGATCGAGACCGACAAGGCGACCATGGAGGTCGAGGCGGTCGACGAGGGCACGCTCGGCAGGATCCTGGTGCCGGCCGGGACCGAGGGTGTGGCGGTCAACGAGCCGATAGCGCTCCTGCTCGAGGAGGGCGAGGACAAGAGCGCGCTCGATGGCGACGCGGCGGCACCGGCCCCCAAGGCCAATGGCGAGGCGAAGCCGGCGGCCACGGAAAGCGCAGCGGCGCCCGCGCCCCGGGTTCCGGCGGCTCCGGCCGCCGACCTCGGCGAGCGGATCGCGGCGAGCCCGCTCGCGCGGCGGATGGCGGCACAGGCGGGCATCGATCTGCGGGGCGTCAAGGGCAGCGGTCCCCACGGCCGGATCGTCAAGGCGGACATCGAGGCGGCGCTCAAGGGTGGGCCGCGACCTGCGGCGACGCCGGAGGCCAAGGCCGAGCCTGCGGCCGCGCCGGCTCCCGCACCGACACCGACCGCACCGCCCACGGCTGCCTACGACGAGATCCCGCTCAACAACATGCGCAAGGTGATCGCGCGCCGCCTCACCGAGGCCAAGCAGACGATCCCACATTTCTATCTGACGATCGACTGCGAGCTCGACGCACTGCTCGCGATGCGCGCGCAGCTCAACGGGCGTGAGGGTGCGGACTACAAGCTGTCGGTCAACGACTTCGTCATCAAGGCCGTGGCCCTGGCCTTGCGCAAGGTGCCCGGGGCGAACGCCGCCTGGGGCGGCGACAAGATCTACCAGTTCAAGGACGTCGACGTGTCGGTGGCGGTCGCCATCGACGGCGGCCTGATCACGCCGATCGTGCGCAAGGCGGACCAGAAGGGCCTGTCGACCATCTCGAGCGAGATGAAGGATCTCGCCAAGCGCGCCAAGGACGGCAAGCTCAAGCCCGAGGAGTTCCAGGGCGGCGGCTTCTCGATCAGCAATCTCGGCATGTACGGCATCAAGGATTTCCTGGCCGTCATCAATCCGCCGCAGGCCTGCATCCTGGCGGTCGGCGCCGGCGAGAAGCGGCCGGTGGTCAAGGGCGACGAGATCAAGATCGCGACCGTGATGTCGGTGAGCCTCTCCACCGACCACCGCGTCGTCGACGGAGCGCTGGGTGCGGTGTTCCTGCAGGAGTTCAAGCGGCTGGTCGAGGATCCGCTGGCGCTGCTGCTCTAGACGTCCTACATGATGTAGTACGTTTGGAGGGCCAGATGAGCCAGCTCACGCAGATCACGGCACGCGAGGCGAACCAGCGCTTCTCGGAGCTGCTGTCCAAGGTCGAGACCGAAGGCCAGGGTTTCGTGGTCACGAAGCACGGGCGGCCGGTCGCGCGCATCGTGCCCGTTGAACCGCAGAAGAGGGAGCTGACGCCCGACCAGGAGGCGGCCTTGGAGCGGATCATGACGGTGAGCTGGCCGCTCGGCATCTCCAAGTTGAACCGCGACGAGCTGTATGACCGCTACTGAGCGGTTCGCGCTCGACACCAATGTGTTGGTCTATGTGTTCGACGGCACCGAGCCGGATCGGCGGCTTCGGGCGATCGACGTCGTCCGCAGGGCCAGTCGCAGCGGCCGGTGCGTATTGCCTCTGCAATGTGTCGGCGAATTCCTTTCCGCGTTGAGAAGGCGACGGCTCGTCGAGGCCGGGGAGCGGGTTCAGCTCGCTCGCGACATGGCTGCCCTGTTCCCATTGTTCGGGATCGAGCCGGCGGACGTGGAGCAGGCCCTTGCGTCCGTCGCGCTCGGACGTTTGTCCTATTGGGATGGATTGCTGGTAGCCACCGTCGACCGTGCCGGCTGCGGCACGCTTCTGACCGAGGACATGCAGGACGGTGCCGTTCATGGCGGCGTGACCATTCGCAATCCGTTCGCCGGCGAGCGTTTGCCGGCCGAGATCGAGGCGCTGCTCGGCTGAATCCGAGGCGGCGCGCCATGGGAGGGAACAGATGGCGCAGAGTTTCGACCTGATCGTCGTCGGCGGTGGCCCGGGCGGCTATGTCGCGGCGATCCGCGCGGCACAGCTCGAGATGAAGGTCGCGCTGGTCGAGCGCGAGCATCTGGGCGGCATCTGCCTGAACTGGGGCTGCATCCCGACCAAGGCGCTGCTGCGCTCGGCCGAGGTGCTGGAATTGATGCGGCACGCCTCGAGCTTCGGGCTGGCCTGCGACAATCCCCGCTTCGACGCCGCCGCCGTGGTCAAGCGGAGCCGGGGCGTGGCGCAACAACTCAATCGCGGCGTCGGCCATCTGCTCAAGAAGAACAAGGTCACAGTGTTCGACGGCGCCGCCAGGCTGGCCGGCAAGGGCAAGCTCGCGGTTGCTCTGAAGAAAGGCGGCGAGGAGACCCTCGAGGCCAAACACATCATCCTCGCGACCGGCGCGCGCGCGCGGCAGCTGCCCGGCCTGGAGGCCGACGGCAGGCTGGTCTGGACCTACAAGGAGGCGATGGTCCCGGAGAAGATGCCGAAGTCGCTGCTGGTGGTCGGTTCGGGTGCGATCGGGATCGAGTTCGCGAGCTTCTACCGCTCGATGAACGCCGAGGTCACGGTGGTCGAGGTGCTGCCGCGGGTCCTGCCGGTCGAGGACGAGGAGATCTCCGCCTTCGCACAGAAGGCGTTCGAGAAGCGCGGGATGAGGCTCCGCACGGGCGCCACGGTGAAGGCGCTGAAGAAAGGCGCGGACAGCGTCACGGCGACGATCGAGAGCGGCGGCAAGAGCGAGGAGATCACGGTCGAGCGCGTGATCCTGGCGGTCGGTATCGTCGGCAACACCGAGAATATCGGGCTGGAAGGCACCGGCGTGAAGGTCGAGCGCGGCCACATCGTGATCGACGAGTGGTGCCGCACGGGCGAACCCGGCGTCTACGCCATCGGTGACGTGACCGGCCCGCCCTGGCTCGCGCACAAGGCGAGCCACGAGGGCGTGCTCTGCGTCGAGAAGCTCGCCGGCCTCGAGCATCTGCACCCGATGGACGTCACCAAAATTCCCGGCTGCACCTACTGCACGCCCCAGGTGGCGAGCGTCGGGCTGACCGAGAAGGCGGCCAAGGACAAGGGTTACGAGGTGAAGGTCGGCCGCTTCCCGTTCATCGGCAACGGCAAGGCGATCGCACTCGGCGAGCCGGAGGGCATGGTCAAGACGGTGTTCGACGCGAAGACCGGCGAGCTCCTGGGAGCCCACATGGTCGGAGCCGAGGTCACCGAGCTGATCCAGGGCTATGTCATCGCCCGGACGATGGAGGCGACCGAGGCGGACCTGTTCCACACGATCTTCCCGCACCCGACCCTGTCCGAGATGATGCACGAGTCCGCACTCGACGCGTACGGACGCGCCATCCACTTCTGAGCCGAGTGGCTATCCGGCGCGAACCCGCGCCAGCCGAGCCTCCCGGTTCCGCTCGAGGCCGCGATTGACGATGCGCTGCCAGTCCGGGGGGGCGAGCCCCGGCGGCACGTTGATCGGCTCGGGGTAGTTCTCGCGAGCATGGGCGAGAGTGGCCGCCGCCTTCTCGCGCAAGCTGTCGTCCAGGAAAGCCTCCGCCTCCAGCTCCTCGACGGTCTTCTTGCGGGCGAAGCCCCACTTGCCGTTCTCGTGCCAATGGGCGACCTGCGGATGCGGCCGCACGATCAGGTCGATCACGTCGCGTACCTGGTAGGCGTCGAGCTCGTCCTCGCGCATCGTGATCTGACCCGCCCCGGGGATGCGGGCGGTCGGGCTGCTGCCGATCGACCAGGACAGGTCGTCGAAGATCCACCAGCCGCCCGGCCGGAGCAGGCGCTCGCTGAGCAGGAAGGCGAGGGCATCCGGCTCCCAGGTATGGGCGCCGTCGATGAAGACGAGATCGAAGGTCGGGCGCGGGTCGCTGGCGAGGAAATCGCGCAGCCGCCAATTGTAGGTCATGCGCTCGAAGAACGGGATGACGATCTCCTGCAGGCCGAGCGCCTCGGTGAAGGACAGGATGCCGGGCCGGAGCGCCGCCACGTCCAGGCGATCGACCGCCACCACCCGGCCGCCGCCGAGGCTCGCCACCGCCGCCCCGGCATAGCAGGCGCTGACGCCGTGGCAGACACCGAGCTCGAGCACCCGACGCAGGCCGTGCTCGCAGATGAAGTCGTAGAGGATGCGGCCGTTGGCGAGGTCGGTGTAGGGATAGTCGCGGACGACCGCATGCACCTCGTCGACGCTGGTCGCAGGTCTGGTGCGGGTCATGACTGCCCAAATTCCCAAAGCAGATCGCGCGCCGCCGGCGCCACGTGGGGTGAGGTGCGCCAGGTGTCGAGCTGCTGCGCGGCGGCGGCGCCGAACGCGACCACCCGCAGCGGCTTCCACTTGTCACAGAGCAGGCCGAACCGGCGCGCCACGTAGAGTTCCTGGTCCCGCCAGCGCGCTGCGCCCGGGCGAGCGTGCAGCGGCAACCGCTCGAAATAGGCGCGGTGCGTACGGAACGGCCCGAACTCGGTGCCGTCGGTCACGAACAGTGGTGCTACGCCGGACGGCAGCTGGTCGTGCATCAGCCGCGAGACGATGATCTCCTGCTGCTCGACCGAGAGCCCGAACAGCAGGACCATCACCACTCTCTCTGTCCCGCCCTGAGTGGCCCCGGCGAGAATCCACGACAGCGGCTTTTCCGCCAAGGCTTGGGAGATCGGCAGCTCTTCCGCGGGTTCGCGCCCGAGGCGGGCCGCGAGCGCCCGCCTGACGCCCCGGGCCGCGGAGGCCAGACGGGCTGCGGTCCGGCGGAGCCAGGGAGAACGCTGATCGAGATCGACCTCGGTGAGGCGGCGCAGAGCCACCGACTGCAATGCCGTGATCTCGTCCAGCTTGCGTGCCTGGCTGGCCAGGGTCTGCGCCAGGGCCTGAGTGTCCCCACGCCGCTCCCCGACCTGCGCCGCAAGGCCCGAGACGAGCTCGCGCAGCTCCGTTAGCGCGGCCGGATCGAGCGTCGAGCGCACCGGCGGCGGCGTCACCGGGCGAAGCTCCGAGCCGCGACGGGGATGGAAGGTACGCGCCATGCGCGAGCGTTCGTCCATAACGATCGATGATGGAAGGACTAGTAGCCGACAAGGCGCCGTGTCACCAGTCGCGGCCTGTCGGTGCACGTGGCCGGGTGTGGCCCGGACGGTTTGGAGGATCGATGTCGCGCTCGTTCGACGTAGTCATCATCGGCGATCTCCGCTTTCCCGGAGGAACCTCGACCGCGATGGCCGCCGAGATCGAGGCGCAGGCGCGCGCCGGCTACCGGACAGGAGTGATCTCGCTCAAGGCTCCGGTACTGAAGTATCCGCATCCGATCCATCCCCAGATCCGCGCCGCGCTGGAGTCGGGTCGGGCAGAGCTGCTCGACCCCGACAGCACGGTCGAGACCGGTCTCGTCCTGCTG
Source organism: Geminicoccaceae bacterium (assembly GCA_050246385.1). Taxonomy (GTDB): domain Bacteria; phylum Pseudomonadota; class Alphaproteobacteria; order Geminicoccales; family Geminicoccaceae; genus Benzoatithermus. The sequence continues at coordinate 3,844 of JBFWWD010000010.1, read as the reverse complement.
CACCATCCGCAGGTGATGACCAATCTGCCCGCGTCGCAGTTGCGTGTCCGGGCGGAGCAGCGCTTGCTCATCGCGCATCATCCGCCGTTCGATGCCGACGGCAATGCGTTCTACGACTGGCAGCGCATCGACCAGAACGCTGCAGCACTCCTGGGCGGTGCCGTGCCATGGGCGCCGGTCGGGCCGACGGTGCGTGCGCAGCTCCTGGATCTGGGGCTGGCGACCGCGCCGTGGACGGCGGACTGGCACAATGTGCTGGACCCCGCAGCCTGGGCCGTATCCCGCGATTGGCAGCGCCAAGCGCAGCTCACCGTCGGCCGACACAGCCGGCCGGACCCGCTGAAATGGCCCGCGACCCGGGAGGAGACACTCCGTGTCTACCCTCCGGGCGACGAGTTTCGGATTCGGATCCTTGGGAGCGACCCGAGCATCGCGCGCTTCCTGGCCCCTGTACCGGCCAACTGGGAGCTCACTCCTTTCGGTGCGATGGAGGTGCCGCGCTTTCTCGCCGGGCTCGACGTCTACGCCTTCTACCACCATCCGCGTTGGGTCGAGGCGTTCGGGCGCACCGTGATCGAGGCGATGGCCTCTGGTCTGCCCGTGCTGCTGCCGCCGCACTTCGAGCCGCTGTTCGGCGATGCCGCGCACTATGCGGAGGCGGCCGAGGCGGGCTTCACGCTCAGGACATGGCTGGAAGATCCGCGAGCCCGCCGCGAGCAGGCCGAGCGCGGGCTCGCCGCGATCGGAGCGCGCTTTTCCCTGGAAAGCCATGTCCAGCGGGTGCGCGAGCTGATCGGGCGGCCGCAGGCCCGGCCCCGCCCGGCGCGTGCACGGTCCCGGGTCGCGCTGTTCTTCACCTCGAATGGGGTCGGCCTCGGCCACGTGACCCGGGCGATGGCGATCGCGCGACGCTGCGATCCCGGCATCGAGCCGGTGTTCGCGACACTTTCGCAGGCGGCCACGTTGATCGAGGAGGCGGGCTACACGGTCGAGTATCTCCCCTTCCACGCCTATCTCGGCGCCGACGTGAATCGCTGGAATCAGCATCTGGCGGTCGAGCTCGGCGAGATGGTCCGCTTCTACGACCCGCGCGTGATCGCGTTCGACGGCAACACTCCCTATTCGGGGCTGATCAAGGCGATCCAGGGCAGTGAGCGGGCCTGGTCGGTCTGGATCCGCCGCGGGTTCTGGCGGGCCGGCAGCGGGGCCGCCGCGCTGGAGCGGGAGATCGCCTTCGACGCGGTGATCGAGCCCGAGGACCTTGCCGAGCTGGTCGACCGCGGCCCTACGACCAAGCAGCGCAGCCGTACCGTGCGCGTGGCGCCGATCCGGCTTCTGGACGAGGCCGAGCTGCTGCCGCGGGAAGCCGCACGGCAGGCGCTCGATCTGCCTGCTGAAGGCTTCTGCGTCCTGATCCAGCTCGGCGCCGGCAACAATTACGACTTCACCGCCATCCAGGAGCGGATCCTGGCGCGATTCGTTTCCATTCCGGACTGTTCGGTGGCTCTGCTCGATTCACCGATCGCGCACGGAGCCATGCCGCAGGACAGCAGTCTCCGGGTCCTGCGACAGTTTCCTTCCAGCCGCTACCTGCACGCCTTCGACTGCGTGGTAAGCGCGGTCGGCTACAACTCCTTCCACGAGCTGGTGCTCTCCGGCACGCCGAGCCTGTTCGTACCCAACGAGCATCCGATGATGGACGACCAGCGCGCCCGCGCCGAGCACGCCGAGCGGATGGGTTGGGGCCTCTCGATCCGCACCGGCGAGATCTATCGGTTGGGGGAAAAGCTCGACCGTCTGCTCGATCCCGACGAGCGCCTCGCGATGCGCCGCGCCATGGCGGCTCTGCCGCGCCGGAACGGCGCCGAGGAGGCGGCGCGGGTCCTGGCCGAGATGTCGCTGACCGCCCGCGCTGATCGCGCCCGGTGAAGGCTCAGCTGGTCTTGAAGAGATTGAGCGGCACGGCTTCGAGCTTGCCGTTCGGGACACAGATCGTGCCCTTGCTGAATCGGCCTTCCTCGTTGGATTGGAAGCTGATCACCTCGCGGTCGATCAACTCGTCCGCCCGACCGCCCTTGCGCAGGCGGTTGACGCTCTTGGTGGCCACATAGATCGAGTTTGCGAACACCCGCGAGCCGTCACCGCGCGGCTCGACCCGGACCACGAGCCGCGCATCGAGATTGAGCCTGCGCAGCAGACCCACGCGGCGGCCCTTGGGTGAGCGCGAGGTGCGCACCTCGGCCCGATTGGCGCTGTATTGGCGCGGCGGGTCGACCGGGCGCTCGTCGACCAGCGCCTCGACCACGCCGCAGTCGAGGAACGGGCGCGGATCACCGCTGTAGCGAGCCACCAGGACGTGGTCGCGCGGATTGACGCTCTCGATCGTGAAACCCTGCTGCTCCACGAATGCCCAGATCTGCTCGAGCACGAGCTCCGGGCTCTCCTGCACGAACCGCGACAGCTCGCCCTTGGGCGCACGGCTCGGCGGCTCGTAGTCGAAGCTCTCGATGGCCCCGGCCGGGGCCGACAGCGAGGTCAGCACCAGCCCAGCGGCGAGGAGCGCCGCGAATCGGCTCGGCGTCGGGAACATGGGCTGTGTCCGGCGTTTCCTGTGCTTCATGCGATCAATACAGGCTCAGGTCGGCCGCCGCCACCTGCAGCTCCCGCGTCGGGCCCGCCGGCCCCGCACCCGGCTCGATCTGGACGAGCTTGACGGGACGCGGCGCCCGCAGGGAGCTCTCGATGAGCAACCGGAAGGCGTCCTCGGCATAGGCGCCGGTCGGAAACAGCTCCAGATAGCGCTGGTAGGCGGCGACGGTGCCCGCCCTGCGCGCGACCGTCCAGGTTTCCTGGTCGTTCGGGGCGGCCGGGGTCTGCTGGGTACTTACCTGGCCGCGGGCCATCTCGGCCGGCTGCATGCTGCTGCCGGCGACCGTCGCCAGAAGTAGGGTCCCGAAGCGTCGGAACGCGGCCTTGAGGGCCGGAGGCATCCACACGACTCCCTATGGACGGCAACGGCTCGTCGACGTCGCAGACTGAGGCTTGCGCAGCCACTGTCACACGAAGCTGCACGGTGCAACCCTTGCGGGCGTTCCGGCCTATCCGGCTATGATGCTCGGCTCGCGCGACGGTCTAGCCGGGTGCCGACCAGGTAGCACCCTGGCGCATGAGCGAGTTGAGGCTGGTGATGCCGATTCGATCCGCCTCGGCGGCCTCCAGGGCCGCGACCTGCGCCTCGTAGGTCGCGGCGGGCGCGTCCAGGAGCACCCCGATCGCCACCGGCATCGGCGGCTCGAGCGTCGCCAGCATCGTCGCGAGCAGCGGGTTGGTCTCATCGTGGCGGAGAATGCCCGGATCATCGGCTGCGCCGATCTCGAGGCCGAAACCGTCGGCCGCGAGCCGCAGGCCCTTGTCGCGGCCGATGCCGAACAGCAAGGGCTCGCCATGCGCGAGGTGGAGCTGCGTCTCGGCCTCGCCGGCCCTGGCGGTGATCCCTTCGAATACGCCATCATTGTAGACGATGCAGTTCTGCAGGATCTCGACCAGGGCAGATCCCGTGTGGGCGCGGGCACGCTTGAGGATCTCGGGCAGCAGCTTCTGCTGGGTGTCTACGCCGCGCGCGACGAAGCGCGCACCGGCGCCGAGCGCCAGCTTGAGAGCCGAGACCGGCGCGTCGAGAGAGCCCTGCGGCGTGCTCGGCGAGCGGGTGCCGCGACGGGAGGTGGGCGAAGCCTGGCCCTTGGTCAGGCCGTAGATCTCGTTGTTGAACAGCAGGATCTGCAGGTCCAGGTTGCGGCGCAGGGCGTGGATCAGATGGTTGCCGCCGATCGAGAGCAGGTCGCCG
>JBFWWD010000009.1:0-47514 GCA_050246385.1 Geminicoccaceae bacterium | reverse complement strand
TGTGGATCATCCGGATGATGTGGAACGGCAAGAGCTCGGACAGGAAGTTCGGCAGCACGTAGACCGTGCCGGCCAGCAGGCCGAAGGTCAGCTGCGCCCCGAACAGGGCCATGGCGCATACGAAGTACCAATAGGCGACTTTCTGTGTCTCGTAGCGCATGTTCGCGGTTCTCTCTGCCCGGATCCTGGAGCGTTTCCGCACTGGGCGGAAACGCCCTGCCTCAAGTAGGCCAAGGGCCGATAGGCCCTGGGAATGCCCAGAGTGGGTTCGGCTTGAGCGAACCCACTCTAGCCGGCCTCGTTCGGCGGCCAGCCCTGCGTGTCGATCTTGCTGACCCACTCGAGGAAGCTCGCGAGGTCGTCGAGCTCCTGGTCGGTGAGGTTGAACTGCGGCATCTGACGGCGGCCCTCGATGCCGGTCGGCATCGACTGGATCCAGGCCTTCAGCGCCTCGCGCGCGCCCTCAGGGTCATCGCGGCCGCCATAGCGGACCCAGACATTGCCGAGCTCGGGCGCGAAGTAGGCGCCTTCGCCGAGGATCGTGTGGCAGTTGATGCAGGAGTTGCGCTCCCACACATGCTTGCCCCGCGCAACCGCGTCCGTCAGTCCGGCGGCGTCGGTTGATCTGTTGATCGCGTACCAATGACTGTGCGCCACCAGAGCCGCGAAAACGACGAAGAAGAAGATCGAGCCGCCGTAGAAGATATTGCGTGCGGCAGCCCTGGTGAGTCCCTCACCCATGCTGTCTCCTCCCGGTCCACCTTTCCGGCAGCGCCCAGTCGCTTGCGGTGCGGTTTACGGACAGACATAGTGCCGATCCTTGACCGCGATCAAGGTGAACCCGCCGGCCGCACCCCACATCCGTGACGGTACCGGCGAACCTGGGGTGGGACCGAATGCAAGGCACGGCCGGGATGAGACGACGAAGGTTGGGTCTGGGGCTGGCGATGGTGCTCGGCGCCGCGGCTTTCACGACTCACGGCTCGGTGGCGCAGGAGGCGGTCATCCGGGCGCGCGGCCCCAGCGATCTGCATGCCGCCGCCACCGCGGTCGGTCGGCTGGCGGACGGAATCGCGCAGGCCAGCCAAGGTCGCGTCGAAATCACCGTCGAGCCGGACGCGGCGGACACGGCGGCCGTGATCGCCGACCTGCAGAACGGCGCGGTCGAGCTCGGCTGGGTCCGCGTCGCGGACATCGCCGACCTGGTGCCGGAGGTCGCGGCGCTGAGCGTGCCGTTCCTGTTCCGCGACCCGGCAAAGGCGGTGGCGATTCTCGACGCGGCCTCGCTGGGTCCGCTGCTCGGCGATCAGCTCCGGAAGCAGGGCCTCGAGCCGCTGGGCTATCTGAACGTCGGCGCCCTGCGGCTCGCGGGCTCCGGTCCGCCCTCGATCCCGGATCTTGCGGGGCAGCAGGTCGCAGGTCGCACCGGGCAGTTGCGTGCGGTGGCGTTCCAGGCTCTCGGCGCGGAGCTGGTCCCTGGCGGGGCCGACACGAAGGGATTGGTCGAGCTGCGCAGCGACGATCTCGGCGCGGCCGGAACGACTCTCCCGCTGGTGCTGGCCGAAGCCCCCCACGCCTACGACATCGTCGTCCTGTGCGCCGGGCGCGACCGTTTCCGAGAGTTCGCCCCGGACGTGCAGGAAATGCTGCAGGCTCAGGCTCAGCAGGCGGCGGTCTGGCAGCGTGGCGCGACGACCCAAGCCGACGCTGCGGGGCTCGACGCCTTGAAGCGGCAGGGTGCCCAGGTCGTTCGCCTGCCGGACGAGGATCTCCGTGACGCCCACGCGAAGGTGAAGGCCGCCATGACCGAGGCGCTCCGGGGCGCCGAGCCGTCCATCGTCCGAACCGTGCTCGCCTATGCCGACTGAGGTGGTCTGGTCTGTCAGCAACGCTCCGCGCGACCGGGTAAAGGATTGATGCCAGCCGACAGCTCGTCCGGTCGATTTCGAGAGTTCCTGCGCACGGTCGCGCGCGGACCCACTCTGTCGCGCGCCCTCGACGCGGCCGAGGCCGAGGAGGCGCTCGGATCGATTCTCGATGGGGAGGCGCTGCCGATGCAGGTCGGCGCCTTCCTGCTCGTGCTGCGTCAGCGCGGCGAGACGGCGGGCGAGCTGACCGGGATGGTACGCGCGGCGCGGGCCCGCGCCGCGATCCGCCATCTGCCGGCAGCCGATCTCGACTGGCCGTCCTACGCCGACGCCCATCGCCAGCTCCCCTATTTTCTGCTCGCCGCTAAGCTCGTCGCCCAGGCCGGGGTGCGGGTGGTGATGCATGGCGGGCACGGCACCGGCCAAGCCAGCACGCGCCACGGCCTCGCGGCGCTGGGCCTGCCGACGGCGCGAAACGGCGACGAGGCCGGCGAGCACCTGCATCGCCACGGGCTCGCCTTTCTGCCGCTCGAGAGCCTGTGCCCGGCGCTCGCCGAGCTGTTCGCCCTCAAGCCGGTTCTCGGCGTCCGCACTGTGGTGAACAGCGTCGCGCGCGAGCTCAACCCCGCCGGTGCGTCGGCCCAGATCCAGGGCGTGTTCCACCCGCCCTACATTCCGCTGCATGTCGAGACGCAGACGGCTCTCGGCCAGCTCCGGGCGCTGACCTTCAAGGGCGGCGGAGGCGAGGGACAGCGCAACCCCGACAAGTCCTGCCGCAGCACCGCGCTGGTCGACGGCTGCGCGCAGGAGCTGCTCTGGCCGCAGCTCACGCCGGTCGGGTGGCCGTGGCGCAGCGAGCCGCTGGACGTCGCGCGGCTGCGCGCGCTGTGGGAAGGCGCCTGGAGCGAACCGGCCCCGGTCGCCGCCGTCACGGGCACGGCCGCGATGGCACTGTGGCTGGCCGGGCGCGCGCCCGATCCGATGGCCGCGGATGCGCTCGCGGGTGCGCTGTGGGCGGAGCGCGGCCGGTCACTGCCGCGCGCGGCATGACGGCCTGGGTCGAGCTTGCCGCCGCCTTCGCGGCGTTCACGGGCAGCCACGCGCTGCCCGCCCGGCCCGCCCTGCGCCGGCGGCTGACCGACCTCCTGGGCACGCGGCTCTATCTACTGCTCTACAGCGCGATCTCGCTTCTGCTGCTGTGGTGGCTGATCGCGGCCGCGGGCCGGGCACCCTACGTGCCGCTCTGGGAGCCGGCGGCGTGGCAGGTGCACACGGTCATGCTGGCCATGGCGGCGGCGTGCATCCTGGTTGCTCTGGCCGTCGGGCGACCAAACCCGTTCTCGTTCGGAGGCGGCGATCCGGCACGCTTCGATCCGCAGCGGCCGGGCATCGTCGGCCTGACCCGGCATCCCATCCTGCTGGCCGCGGCATTGTGGGCGGGCGCCCATCTGCTGGCCAACGGCGATCTCGCCCATGTCCTGCTGTTCGGAGCCTTTCTCGGCATGGCGCTGACGGGCATGGCGGCGCTAGACCGGCGTGCGCGGAGCCGTCACGGCGGCGACCGGCCGAAGCTCGCCGCCCTGCGAGGTCCGACGCTGCTGCCGGGGGACGCGCTGCGGCTGGCGCTTGCGGCGCTGTTGTTCGCCGCGCTGCTTCTCCTGCACCCGGCTGTGATCGGCGTCGACCCTCTGGCGGCGTTCTAGGTGGACGACGTCACGATCGCCCGGGCCCTGCACGTGCTGGCGGTGGTGCACTGGATCGGCGGCGTCGCCATGGTGACGCTGGTCATCCTGCCGGCGCTGGCACGGCTCGACCTGCGCGCGGGGATTCTCGACCTGTTCGAGGCGGTCGAGGGCAGGTTCGCCACCCAGGCCCGCTGGTCCGTGACGCTGGTCGGGCTCACCGGCTTCTGGATGACCTGGCGGCTGGATGCATGGGACCGGTTCGCCGAGCCCGGCTACTGGTGGATGCACGCCATGGTCATCGTCTGGGCCTGGTTCACGCTGGTTCTGTTCGTCGCCGAGCCCCTGTTCCTGCACGCCTGGTTCCGGCGCCGCGCCGCGCGCGACCCGGCCGGCACCGCGGCGCTTGCCCTGCGCGCGCACCGCGTGCTGCTCGTCCTGTTGGTGGTGACGGTCGTGGGCGCCGTCCTCGGCGCCCACGGCATGCTCTACTGAGCGGCGGCGCGGGCGAGGATCAGCCGGACCAGGCCGGGCCCGGCCCCGATCGCCCCGGCATAGGCGACCGGCCTGGCGACGTGCGCCAGCGCCTCGCGCGGGTCCGTCTCGCCGTGTGGGCCGTTGTCGAGAAACAGCCCGACCGCCACGATCCGATCGCCCGGAAGGGCAGCGGCGGCCGCCGCCGGCAGTGGCGGCTCCTCGAGCAGGGCGTGGCCCACTGCCGCGAAGGTGTGGTCGCGGAGCGCCCCGGCCATGTTCCGGGCGTGGGCGGCGCTGGCTCCGTGCCGGGGCGTGCCGTGACCGATCAGCAGGAGCGAGGTGGTGGCCGCCGGCCAGCGATGCTCGCGGCAGCAGCCGAGCGCACGCGCGAGGACGAGCCGGGTGAGGCTCGGGCTGGTGCCGACCGGGGCGGTCAGACGCCAGCCGCCCTGCGGTGCCAGCTCGCACAGACGCCGGCGCAGGATGCCGTGGATGACGCCCTCGCTCATCAGCAGCGGGACGATGGTCACCGGTCCCGGTGCGTCCGTCATGGCCTCGGCGAGCGACGGGTCGGTCTTGAGGCAGCCGACCCGCACCTGCGCCCAGCCGCCTTGTGCCCGGATCGCGCGCGCGTGCTCGGCCGCGGCGCCCGGCCCGCCCTCGACGCCGTGGGTCGCCAGGATCAGCGTTCCGGCCATGTCAGTGGCTCGTTCCGTCCGAGCGGCCGATCTTGTTGCCGACATTGTACTTGCCGACGGGCTTGCGCATCGGCAGTCGCTTGACGACCTCGAACGTGGCCGCGTCGTAGACCACGAGCTCGCCATCCAGCTCGGAGACCGAGACCAGGGCGTAGCGGCCGTCGCGGGTGAACTCGACATGGCCGGTCGTCTTGCCCGGAGCCGGCTGGAGCGTGCGGACGAGCTCGAGCGTGCGCTCGTCCAGGATCTGCAGCTTGTCCTTCTCGGGGCCCAGCGAGACGTCGACCCAGGCGTAGGGGCTGGCCTCGTGGCCGCGCATGAAGAAGCCGGGGCCGATGGTGTCGATGCGTTTGACTACTTTCCAGGTCTCCAGGTCGACGACGCTGATCGCCGCCTCGTCGAGGTGCGGGGTCGCGAGCACGCGGCGGCCTTCGTGGACGAATGAGATCCCCGAGCCGAGATGCGGCAATCCCGGCAGCGGCAGCTCGGCGATCTCGCGCCGCACGTCGAGATTGACGACCACCCCCCGTCCGCCGTCGCGGCTGGAACCGACCAGATTGTCGTAGGAGGGGTCGAAGAAGAAGTCGTCGAGCGGCTCCTCGAGCGGAATGCGCCGGACGGGGAAGGGCGTGCTGTCGGCCAGCCCCTCGACCATGCCGGTCTCGTAGCTGTGCACCAGGCCAGCGAAGGTGGCGGGAGGGTCCGGGCTGTAGGAGATCTCCCAGATCTCGGGCAGGTCCTTCAGCGCGAGGACGAAGCTTCGCCTCGGTGCGGCCTGGTAGACGGCGCTCACCCGCGAGGTGACCTTGTGGAACCGGTCGTCGACGGTCTTCACCGCGAGCGGGGCCAGGGTCGCGGCGTCGAGCAGGACCAGCGTGTTCGGCAGGTAGTTGGCGACCGCGATCACCCGCCCGTCGTCGGAGACGGCGATGTTGCGGCTGTTGATGCCGGCGCGCACCTCGGCCACCGGCTGCAGGCTCCACAAATCGTAGCGGGTGATCCAGCCGTCGCGCGACATGAGGGTGACGAAGCGCCCGTCCGGGCTGAACTTGGGGCCGCCGTGGAGCGCGAACCGGCTCGGGAAGCGGGCGAGCGGCTCGAACCGGTCGCCGTCCAGGATCGTGACGTGGTGGTCGCCGGCCTCGACCACGACGAACAGGTTCAGCGGATCGGCATGCCATTGCGGCCGGTCGGGCAGCGATCCGGGCTCGACGAGGATCGTCCGGCTCGCCTCGATCTCGTCGACGCCCCATGACGGCACCACCGCCGGCGGCGTCCGGATCAGCGCGGCGAGCTCCGCCATCTCGGCGTCGCTCAGCATGCCGGCGAAGCCGGACATCTGCGTCGCCGCCCGCCCGTCGCGGATCACGGCGGCCATGGCCTCCGGCCGGAGACGGGCGAGGCTCTCCGGCAGGAGCGCCGGGCCGGTGGCCCCCAGCCGGTCCGCGCCGTGACACGAGGCGCAATGCTCCGCGTAGAGGGCCGGCGCATCCGCCGCCGCGGGCGTCGCGAGCGCCAGCAGGAGGGCGAGGCTAGGCCACGGCCGCGACATGGCCGGCCTCCATCCCGAGCTCCGCGTCGGTGAGGTAGCAGGCCGGATCCTCGGCCCAGGCGTTGCCATGGATGCGCAGCGCGCGGATCCGGGTGTTGCCACCGCAGATCGCCTGCTCCGGGCAGATCCCGCAGCGGCCCTCGAGCGGTCGCGGCCGGCGCTTCAGACCGGCCATCACCGGGTCGCTCACGTCGGCCCAGATCTCGCCGAACGGACGCTCCTTGACGTTGCCGAGATTGTAGCCCCACCAGAAGGTGTCGGGGTGGACCTGGCCCAGATTGTCGATGTTGGCGACGTTGACGCCGCTGGCGTTGCCGCCCCAGGCTTCGAGCTTGGCGCGGATGTGGGCGGCACGTTCGGGAAAGTGGCGTTCAACCCAGTGCAGCAGGTAGACGCCGTCGGCGTCGTTGTTGCCGGTCACGAACTCGCTCGGTCGGCCCTCCAGCACATGCGCCCAGCAGCGCTCGAACAGCGTGTCCATGACGGCGCGCGTCGTGCGGTGGTGCGCGTCGGCGTCGCGGTAGCGGTCGCCGCGGCCGGAATACACGAGATGCGACAAGTAGAACTTGTCGAGCCCCTCGGTCTCCATGAGGGCCAGCATCTCGGGCAGGCTCTCGACGTTGCGCTCGGTGACGGTGAAGCGCAGCCCCACCTTGATCCCGAGCTCGCGGCAGCGGCGGATGCCGGCGAGCGATGCTGCGTAGGCACCCGCGACGCGGCGGAACCGGTCATGGACCGCACCGATCCCGTCGAGGCTGACGCCGACATAGTCATAGCCGACCCGCCCGATCCGCTCGGCCACCGGTCCGTCGATCAGCGCACCGTTGGTCGACAGGCCGACATAGAATCCCATGGCCTTGGCCCGAGCCGACACCTCGAAGATGTCGGGTCGGAGCAGCGGCTCGCCGCCCGAGAGGATCAGGACCGGGACGTGCGCGGCCTTCAGGTCGTCCATGACCCTGAACACCTCGGCAGTGGTCAGCTCCCCGGGGAAGTCGACGTCGGTCGAGAGCGAGTAGCAGTGGATGCAATTGAGGTTGCAGCGCCGGATCAGGTTCCAGATCACCACCGGCCCGGGCGGCTTGGCTCGCCGCACCGGCGTGGGCTCGATCAGCTCGCGCATGAACTGGCTCAGGCGGAACAAGCTACCCTCACTCGCCGAGCCGCAGCCCGGTCTTCTTCAGGATTGCGGTGCTGTACAGCACCTCGTGGCTGCGGCAGGCCGAACCGAGCAGGTGCGCGATGGCCGCGACCTCCGCTTCGACCTCCGCCCGGGTACGGCCGTGGACCATCGCGAACAGGTTGTGGGGCCAATCCGGCAGACGGCGCGGCCGCCGGTAGCAATGGCTCACCGCCGGCATGGCGCCGACCTTGGGCCCGAGTTCCGCCAGGGCCGTGTCCTCGACGTCCCAGACGCTCATGCCATTGGCGCGCCAGCCGAGAGCGTAGTGATTGGGAACCGCGCCGATCCGCCGGATGATGCCCGCAGCGAGCATGCTGCCGATGCGCTGCATGACCTCGGCCGGCGTGAGATTCAGCTGGGTGGCCACGGCCGCGTAGGGCTCGCGACACAGTGGCAACCCCGCCTGCGTCGCCTGGACGATCGCTCGGTCGACCGGGTCGAGCGCCATGGCGGCTCACGCCCGGAGTTTCAGCTCGAGGAAGTATTCCTCGAGCTTGGGGAGGTTCAGCACCGGCAGGCCGGTGGCTGCCTCGATCCGCCCGATCACCGCCTCGATCCGCTCCGGCCGCTCGGTGCCGAGCACGAACCACATGTTCAGCCGATGCTCGCGCCGGTAGTTGTGGGCGACTTCGGGAAGCGCATTGACGATCGCGGCGACCTTGTCGAACCGCTCTTCCGGCACCGCCATGGCGCAGAGCGTGAACGCTCCGCCCAGGGCCGCCGCGTCATACATGGGGCCGAAGCGCGTGAGCACCCCGTCCTCGCGCAGCCGGGTCAGGGCCGCGATCAACGCCTCCTCATCCAGGGCGAGCTTCGCCGCCACCTCGCGGAACGGCCGCTCGACAATCGGGAAGCCTCCCTGAAGCGCGTTGACGATCCGGCGATCCGTCTCGCTCAGCATCGCTCCGACGGCGCGCCGTAGCGCGCTCCCCGCTGCTTGAAGCGGCGCAGGCTGAACAGCACGTCGCGCGGCGCCTGGTCCAGCTCGGCGGCCCGGGTCGCCTCCTCCACCTGCGCCAGCACGGTCGTACGGTCGCGGCCATGGATCATCGCGAACAGGTTGTAGTTCCAGACGGGCGGCCGCCGGGGGCGCCGATAGCACAAGGTAACGAAGGGCAGCTCGCGCAGCGCCGCGCCGGCCGGCTGGACCCGGGCGTCCGGCACATCCCAGACCGTCATGGCGTTGGCGCGCCAGCCCAGCTCGTGGTGGCGCACGACCACGCCGAGCCGGCTGATCACGCCCGAGGCGACGAGACTGCGCAAACCGTCAAGCACCTCCATCTCGGAGCGCCCGAGCGCCTCGCCGATCGCCGCATACGGCCGCGGCACGAGCGGCAGACCTTCGGCGACGGCCGCGAGCAGAGCGCGATCCTCCGCTTCGAGCGTCATGACAGCCGAAACCCCAGGTCGAGCCGGAACGCCTCCTGGAGGGGCAGGTCGAGAACCGCCAGGCCGGTGCGATACTCGATCTCGCGCAGGACCTGATCGACCCGCCACCTGGCCGAGGCGGCGACCACGAACCAGAGATTGAGGTGATGCTCACGCTCGTAGTTGTGGTTGACCTCCGGAAAGGAGCTGACGAAGTTCGCCACCAGTTCCAGCATTTCGCGCGGCACCCGCATCGCCGCGAGCGTGCTCCAGCCGGCGCGGTGCGGTGCCACGACCGCGCCGATGCGCGAGACGACTCCGGCGGCGACGAGGCCGCGAAGCATGTCGAGCAACGCCTCCTCGGTCACCCCGAGCCGGTCGGCCATCGCCGCATAGGGACGCGGCTCGATCGGCAGGTTGCGCTGGAAGCTGTCGAGCAGGCGCCGCTCGACAGGCGCCACGGCTACGGTTTCCATGGTCATTGTCCGATCCGGTTGGCGCGCGCGGTGAAGAAGATGCCGGACGGCTTGCTGGCCGGCAGCTTGGCCCGGACGGTCAGGGTCCGGGTGTCGTAGACCAGCACCGCGTCATCGTCGCGGGCCGAGACCCAGGCCTGATCTCCGCGTGGGGTGAACTCGATGTGCAGGACGGCGCGGCCGGGTTCCAGCGTTGCGATCACCGTGCGCGTGGGCACGTCGATCACCTGGATCCGGCCATTGTCCGGATGCGCGAAGTTGACCCAGACCTGCCGTCCGTCGGGGCGGGCCACCGCGAACACCGGCTGACCCGCCACGGCGACGCGGCCCGCCTCCTGCCAGGTGGCCTTGTCGACGACGAGAACCTCGTGACGGCCGACCGCCGGCAGGAACAGCTCGTTGCCGGCGCTGGTCCAGCCCTCGTAATGCGGCATCTTGTAGACGGGCAGCGGCGCCTCGCCCTTGCCGTAGCCGTCGAGGATGCGGCGCGGGCTTGCGCGCGGGTCCCAGAGGTCGATCAACTCGACCCCGTCCTCGCCGAAGAGGCCCGCCAGATAGTAGCGCCCGTCGGGCGTGATGTTGCCGTCGTAAGGCAGGCGGCCGACGCCGGGGAACCGCTCGATCCGTGGCTGCCGCGGATTGTCGAGATCCGCCACCCAGATCTCGCCCGCGTCGTAGAGCGACCAGACGAACCGCCGGCCGGGCGCGTCGACCAGGCCGACCGTCTTGGAAAGCCGGCCGTCGTCACCCCAGTAGGCGGGTATGTCGGCGGCCGGGGCGAGGGTGGCGGCATCAAACACGCGCACGCCGCCCGGCTCGTAGTTGGACACGGCGATCAGGGCGCCGTCGTCGCTGATCGCCCCACCGATGGCATTGCCGGCCTGGACCGTCCGGGCGACCAGCGACCGCTCCAGCAGGTCGATTTTCGAAAGGCCGCCGTCGCGACCGAAGACATAGGCATGGCGACCATCGCGGCCGAAGACCGCCGAGGCGTGGCTGAGATCGCCCAGCCCTTCGACCCGCCCCAGGACCGTCGCGGACGTCGTCTCGACGACCAGCACCGAGCCTGCTCCGCGCTCGACCACGATGCCGAGGTCGCCAGTGCCGCGCAGCTCGGCGGCCTGCGCCGGCATGGCCGCGACCAGGGCGAGGAGGAGCCAGCGGGCGATCATCGGGGCACCCCGCGCTTGAGTTGCCGGGCGAGCCACATCGCCTCCTCCGGCCCGATCTCGAAGCCCCATGGCGGCATCGGTGTCCCCGGCACGCCGTGCAGGATGATCCGGGCCAGATCTTCGGGCTCGCGCTCGCCGAGGCTCGTGGGCAGGAGTGGGGGTCCGAGCCCACCCTTCAGGGTCATGCCGTGGCACGCGCCGCAATCCTGGCGCAGCAGATGAAGCAGCTCGCCCTGGCGATCCGTCCGGGGCTCGGCCGTCACCGCGACCGGCAGCAACGCGAGCAGGAGGACGGCCCGCTCAACCATGGCCGACCACCGCTGCGAACAGCCTGGGATCGAGCACCGCCTCGGGAGAGCTCGCCATGCCGTGCGTGATCACGTCGACCACCCGGCCGACCACGAACAGCACCGGAGCGCCTGGCCGGGCCGCATCGGACGCCTGCGCGGCAAGCGACAAGGTCGTGCGCACGACGCGCTGGCGACGGCCGCAGCCATCGCTGATCGCCGCGAGTGGTGTAGCCGGCGACAGGCCGTGCGCGATCAGCCGGCTTGCGATCTCGGCGATCTGGTGGTGGCCCATATAGACGACCAGCGTGGTCTCCGGATCCGCCAGGCCCGCCCAGTCGAGATCGAGCGGCTCGTCCTCGCGACAATGACCGGTCACGAACCGGACCGAGCGGGCCAGGCCCCGATGGGTGAGCGGGATGCCTGCGGCCGCGGCGCAACCAAGCGCCGCCGTGACGCCTGGCACCACGTCCACCTGGATGCCGTGCCGGAGCAGGAAGATCGCCTCCTCGCCGCCGCGGCCGAACACGAACGGATCGCCGCCCTTGAGTCGGACGACGACCCGGTCGGGTGCCGCGAGCTCGACCAGGAGCTCATTGATCTCCGCTTGCGGCAGGGCATGCCGGCCGGCGGCCTTGCCGACGTCGATGCGCCGCGCCTTCGGATTGCACAGCTCGAGCACGCTCTCGCCGACGAGGCGATCGTGCACGACCACGTCGGCGATCTGCAGCAACCGGGCGGCGCGCAGCGTCAGCAGATCCGCGTCGCCGGGTCCGGCCCCGACGAGATGCACCAGGGGAGGATGCACGGTGCTGTCCTCCACCGATCCGTCAGTAGATGTCCTTGCGCGTGTTGTAGACGTTGAACTTGCCGGTGGGCGTGACCAGCCGCGGATCCTTGATCACCTTCTTGAGCTGGCGCGTCTTGTCGTCGACGACCACGATGGCGCTCTCGTCGTCCTTGCCGTTCCAGACCGAGAACCAGATCTCGGTGCCGTCCTTGTTGAACTCGCCCTGGACGACCCGGCGCTGCCCGCTGGTGATGCCCGACCACTCGCCGATCGGCAGCACCTCGTATTCCACGTCCTCCCCGTCGAGATCGTCGATGTCGAACACCGCCACCGAGGCCGCGATCTCGGCCTCGGGGTTGAGCGTCGTGTCGACATACAGGTTGCGGCTGTTGGGATGGGTCTTGACGAACAGGGACCCGCCACCCTGGCCTTCCAGCACCTTGACCACCTTCCAGGCGTGCTCGGGATGATGCTCGGGATCGGCGCCGATGAGCGTGATCTGCTCGCTGCCCAGATGCGAGGTGGCCCAGACCGGGCCCCATTCCTCGGTGTCGAAATTGGCGCCGCGGCCAGGATGCGGGGTGATGCCCTGCGTGTCGACCAGCGCCGCGAGCTTGCCCTCCTTCAGGTCGACGATCGCCACCTTGTTGCGGGCGTTGGCCGCCACGAAGAAGTAGCGTCCGGTACGGTCCATGCCACCGTCGTGCAGGAAGCGCTCCGCTGCGATCGAGGTGACCTTGAGGTTCTTCAGGTCGGTGTAGTCGACGATGTCGATGAAGCCCCGTTCCTTGACGTTGACGATGAACTCGGGGCGGAAGTGCGACGACAGGATCGCGGCGACGCGCGGCTCGGGGTGGTACTCCTGCTCGTCGTAGAGCATGCCGCGCGTGCTGACGATCTTGAGCGGCTCGAGCGTGTTGCCGTCCATGATCACGTATTGCGGCGGCCAGTAGGCGCCGGCGATGGCGTACTTGTCCTCCCAGCCCTTGGCCTTGGAGGTCTCGACCGAGCGCGCCTCGATCCCGATCTTGATCCGCGCCACCTCGGCCGGCGGGTCCATGTAGAGGTCGAAGACGTTGACCAGCGCGTCGCGACCGATGACGTAGAGATAGCGGCCCGAGGCCGACATGCGCGAGATGTGCACGGCGTAGCCGGTGGGGAAGATCTTGACGATCTCGTAGCTCGCACCGTCGATCAGCGCCACCTCGCCGGTATCGCGCAAGGTCACCGAGAACAGATTGTCGAGGTCGAGCTTGTTCATCTTCTCCTTCGGGCGCTGGTCGACCGGGACCAGCACCTGCCAGGAGTCCCTCATCTCCTTCATGCCCCACTCGGGGGGAGCCACCGGCTCGTTGAGCAGGTAGCGCGCCATGAGGTCGACCTTCGCCTCGGAGAGCTCGCCCGAGGTGCCCCAGTTGGGCATGCCGGCCGGCGAGCCGTAGGTGATGAAGCTGCTGAGGTAGTCGTAGCCGAGCTCACGGGTGAGGTCGGTGGTGAGCGCCTTGCCGGTCGCCCCCTTGCGCAGGACGCCGTGGCAGCCGGCGCAGCGCTGAAAGTAGATCGTGTTGGCCTCGTCGAATTCGGCCTGGGTCAGGGCGGGGACACCCTCCTGGACACCGGGCGCAGGCAGCTGATGCTCCTTGAGGACGTCGAGGCTCGGCTCGTACTGCCCGGGTGCCGTGGTGTCGTGCTTCTTGAGGTCGGCGGGGGCGGGGGGCGCCTGCTGCGCCCACGCGACCGTCGCGCTTGCCAATCCGATCGCCGTGGCTGCCGCCAGGACCGGGATGCGAGAAACACGATTGGCGTTCATCAATTGCCACCCCCGTGCGGGACCCCTGATCGAGCGAAGCTTAGGAAGCGGCCGATGCCCCGCATTGACCGTGGTCAAGGCTCTCCGCGCGCGAGCGACGCAGCCTCGCAGCCAGCGAAGCGGAGCGGGACGATGCGCGTCTGGCTGATCGCGACCTTGCTGCTGGCTTGCCTTCCCGCCGTCGGTGCCGAGCCCGACCCGGATCAGCTGCGCCGCGTCCTTCCCCAGGCCGAGGAGCTCGAGCCGGTCGCGGGGCCGCCGGCCTACTGGCGCGCCCGTCGCGGCGATGCGGTGGTCGGCGCCGTCCTGTCGACGGCAGCCGCCATCGGCTCGGTCGGCTATTCGGGCAAGCCTCTGGACATTCTGGTCGGGCTCGACACATCGGGCACGATCACCGGCGCCCTGGTGCTCGAGCAGCACGAGCCGATCACGGCGACGGGAGCCAAGGCAGCGGACTTCGATCGACTGGTCGCGGGGCTGGTCGGTCGCTCGATCCGCGAGCCCGTGAGCGTCGTCCGGAGCGGCGCCGGCCCCGGCCAGATCGATGCGGTCGCGGGGGCGACCGTCTCCTCCTCGGTGATCGTCGATGCGGTCATGTCGGCCGCGCGCGGCGTGGGGCGCGCCATCGGGGCGCTGTCGTCGCAGGGCGTCGATTTGAGCCAGTTCGACCAGGCGGGTTGGGACGAGCTGCTCGCCGACGGCTCGCTGGCGACGAGGCGGATCACCGGTGCCGAGGTCCTCGAGGCGTTCGGGGCGCAGGGCGCCAGCCCCGCGGTCGCCGCCGATCCCGGGGCGGTGGTGGCGGAGCTCTATGTCGGTCTCGCCTCGATCGCCCGTATCGGACGCAATCTCCTGGGCGACCGCGACTATGCCGCCGCCATGGCCCGTCTGCGTGAAGGCGATCTCCTCCTCTTCGTCGGCGGGCGCGGGCTCTACTCCTTCCGCGGGACGAGCTGGCGCCGCGACGGCTGGTTCGACCGGATCCAGGTCGCGCAGGGCGACCGCACCTGGCGTCTGTCCGCCGACGGGCACGCGCGCATCGACCAGATCAGGGCCGCCGGCGCCCCGGAGCTGCGCGAGATGTCCCTGTTCACGATCCCGGCCGGCGCCGGCTTTCGACCGGACCAGCCATGGCGCCTGCAGCTGGTCCTGCCGGGCCGCACCGATGCCGGGACGGCCGCGAGCGCCTCCTTCGAGGTGAGCTACGAGATTCCGGCGCGCTACCTCGCCGGCCCCGCACCCGCGCCGGCGCCGCTGTGGGAGCGGACCTGGCGGGCGCGCTGGGGCGACATCGCCGTCCTGCTCGCCGCTCTGATGCTGCTCACCGCGATCTTCTTCGGCCAGAACTGGCTGGCGGCGCGGCCGCGCATCCTGCGGCGGGTGCGGCTCGGCTTCCTGACGTTCACGCTGCTCTGGCTGGGCTGGTACGCCAAGGCGCAATTGTCGGTCGTCAACGTGCTGACCTTCAGCGATGCGCTGCGGACGGGGTTCCGTTGGGAGGCGTTCCTGCTCGAGCCCTTGATCTTCATCCTCTGGTGCGGCGTCGCGGCGGCGCTCGTCCTGTGGGGTCGCGGGCCGTTCTGCGGCTGGCTGTGCCCGTTCGGGGCCCTGCAGGAGCTCCTCAATCAGGGTGCGCGCCGGCTCAAGGTGCCGCAGCTCGTCGTGCCGTGGTGGCTGCACGAGCGGCTGCGCAGCCTCAAGTTCCTGATCTTCCTCGGCCTGTTCGCCCTGTCGCTGGGAGCATTCGGCCTCTCCGTCCGCCTTGCCGAGATCGAGCCGTTCAAGACCGCGATCGTGCTGCATTTCTGGCGCGAGCCGTGGTTCGTCGCCTGGGCGGTGCTGATCCTGGGAATGGGCCTGTTCGTCGAGCGCGCCTTCTGCCGCTATCTCTGCCCGCTGGGTGCTGCGCTCGCCCTGCCGGCCCGCCTGCGCCAGTTCGAATGGCTGAGGCGGCACCGGCAGTGCGGGGTCGAATGCCGCATCTGCCAGGTGCAGTGTCCGGTCGGCGCCATCCAACCAGAGGGCCCGATCCACCCCGGCGAGTGCATCTACTGCCTGCACTGTCAGGCCAACTACGCCAACGACCGGGTCTGCCCGCCGCTGATCGAGCGCCGCAAGCGCGCCGAGCGGCGCGCGGCCGCAACACCGTCTTCGTGACGGCCGCCTTGCCAAGAAGATCGCGGCCCGGGACTATGCGCTCCTGCCGAGCGACGGGAGGCGCGCGTGATCGAGATCGGTCAGGGCGGCGAGGGAGAGTGGTCGGCCATCGCGCGCCGCACCGGCCTGACGGCCGCCGAGCTGGATCTCGTGCGGGCGACACCGGTCTTCGACGGACTGAGCCCCTCCGCCATGGCCCCGCTGCTCGAGGGAGCCGTCGCCAAGCCGTTCGCGCGGAACGCGGTGCTGTTTCTTCAGGGTGAGCCGGCAACCCGGTTCTTCGTCGTCATCGAAGGCTGGGTGCGCCTCTATCGCCAGACGCCGGACGGCCATGAGATCACCATCGCCGTGTTCGCCCGAGGCGACAGCTTCGCGGAAGCCGTGGTACTGCAGACGATGGCCTTTCCGGTCAGTGCGCAGGTCATCGCCGACAGTCGGCTGCTGGTCATCCCCGCCGAGGGCTTTCTGCGCCATCTTCGTGGCAGCACCGAGCTCTGCTTCAAGGTCATGGCGGCCATGGCGCGAAGGCTGCAGGGACTGGTCCAGCAGCTCGAATCGGTGTCGAGCCGGACCACGCTGCAGCGGCTGGCCCTGTTCCTGCTCCGCCTCTGCGAGAGCGACCACGGGCCGTGCCGCGTCGAGCTGCCGCTGGACAAGAACCTCATCGCGGCGCGTCTCGGCATGCAGCCGGAAACGCTGTCCCGAGGCTTGGGGAAGCTCCGGCGCGCCGGAGTGCAGAGTGACGGCGGAACCCTGTGGGTCAGCGACATCGGCCGCCTCAGAGAGATCGCCGTGCAGGATGCGACGCTGGGCGACGACTAGCGATCCCGCTCCAGCTCGGCGCGGTGCACCGACACGCCACCCTTTGCGACGCATCTAATGCGTTTCTCTGCCCTGTCCGGTGCTGTCGGCTCGGGGTTGCCCGTTCGGCGGCGCGCCGGCGGTCGGCCGGCATCAGCACCACCTCCTGCCATGGCGGTCGCTTCCCGAAGGAAGTCATCCGGCACGCGATCTGGTTGTACCTTCGCTTCACCCTCAGCCTTCGCGACGTTGAGGAGCTGCTGGCTGAGCGCGGCATCATGGTCAGCTATGAGACCGTCCGTGTCTGGGTCGCACTTCGGG
Source organism: Geminicoccaceae bacterium (assembly GCA_050246385.1). GTDB lineage: Bacteria > Pseudomonadota > Alphaproteobacteria > Geminicoccales > Geminicoccaceae > Benzoatithermus. Next base: position 30,872 of record JBFWWD010000009.1, on the reverse strand, counting down.
CCGCCGATCGCCCGCCGCTTGCGCCGTCGCCCTGGGCCATCGTCCGCCGCTGAACCGCGCCGGGTTTGCCGGAGGCTCCAGGCCTTGAGAGGATGGAGCGATGACGAGGCGGACGAGGTACTCGCCGGAAGTGCGGACACGGGCCGTGCGGATGGTGATCGAGCATCGGGGCGAGCACGCCGCGGCGTGCCACTGCGCCGTCGTCGCGCGATACCCCAGGCCGCCGCTGCGGGTGGCAGCGTTGCGCCGCAACGCCCGCGAGATCGTCGATGCTGCGCGTCCGAGCCGACGCGCCACCTCCTGCATCGGGTGGCCCTGTGCCCGCAGCAGAGCGATCTCCTCGCGCTCCGCGAACGACAGATGCCGGCCGGACGGTGGCTTGGCCGACGGCATGAACATCGCCCGGCGCCAGGCCACCTGCCTGCCGGAAGCATCGCACGCCCACCGCCTGGGACACACCGGCCGATGCCGCGGCAGCCTCGCTCGACGCCCCTGCCGCTATCGCCGCCCAGAACAGCGTTCGTTCCTCTCGCCCCGCAACCGGTGGCCGACCCGGCGACGGCACAGGCTTGCGTCCAGATCGATCCGATCGCCGCTTCCGCCCGCCCATCGCAACCTCCGCCTCCAGCCGTCGCGACCACCGCTTGAATCCGCCCGGTAGGTCTCGATCACCGATAGCGAGCGCTTGGCGGCGGCCGGGATCGCACCCTCGGTCGGCAGCGTGGGCGACTCCTGCGACAACGCCCTGGCCGAGACGGTCATCGGTCTGTCCAAGACCGAGGTCATCCGCCGGCTCGGGCCTTGGCACCCGCCCGAAGCGGTCGAGTTCGCCGCTGCACACGAATGGCTCGGAGCGAGACCTGCGTCCGCAAGTGGTCAAACGGAAGCTCTCCGGCAGTACCCGTTCGCAGGCGGGCCGCGCCCACCGCGACGCGTTCCTTGGTCATTTGCTGACCTGCGGCAAGTTGGGGGTGTCATTCCGGAACTCCCTCGGCCACCGCCTCGACGTGCCCGGCGCCCAGGCGCCAGATCTGCCCGACCTCGTCAGGCTCCGCTTAGCGCCCTGGCTTTCGCCTCTCGTAATGGAAACCATGCACCTTTGGTAAATCATTGCAATCACGTCACAATTGACCGATCGCCAGACCTCGGAGAACTCCGTCCACGGCCGGCGGCGGCTCGGCCGCGGCCGGCAACATCCCGGGTCCGTCAGCGATGCGCGAAAGCCTCTACAGTCGCTGTCGCGATCCGCGCAGCAAGCGGCACCGCGTCGAGCGCGCGCTCGCCGGCAAGATCGCGCGCGACGAGCGCGAAGTCTATCCAGGCTTCGTCGTCCTCATCGGCGTTTTCCTTCAGGACCGCTGCCGTCCATGCACAACGCTCGGCCCAGAAGTTTCGCCGACCTGGAAGCAACCGCGTCAACACGGCCTCGATCCGCTGCTTGCGCGTCCTGAGCGGGCGCAGCAGGATTTCCACCGCCTCGCCCGCCTCGAACCACGACTCGAGGGTTCCGAACTCCTGCTCCCATCCGGCCGACGCCCGATGCGCCGCCGTCGCCGCTGCCGTGCCCGTTCGCTCTGCTGGCAGACCGGCAAGAAGCTCCTCCGCCAATGCTCCGGGCGAGATGGCCTCAGGGTGGAGTGGCCCAAGGCCAATCGCTTCGGCAACCTGCAGCAGACCGAAAGGTGGTGGGGCGTCCCGCGCGACATTCGTGACGAGAGCATCGGCGAGTCGCCGCTCGAGCAGGCCAATCGAGACCTCAGCGGTCTCGCTTCCGGCGACAATCTCCTCGATCAGCGCTTCTGCCTCCGCCTTGCTCATGTCGCCCGTAACCCAGGCATCCGCGACGCCACTCTCCATCTTGACCAGCAACGCGGCCAGCGCGAAGCGCCGTCCCCGTTTGACAAGCGCAAACAGGCTTTGCGCCCCGGCCCCGTCGCACAAGGATGCCATGACGCTGCGGATCTCCGGCCGTGGCACCAGCTCGGGTGTCGCGGCCTGCGGACGCAGAACGCGGACCGCGGCGTCGAGGCTCGCCCGGCGCATCTCGGCAAGCCAGGGGCGCAGGCGCACCAACCGCTCCACCATCGTGCTCGTCACCGGGCGTCCGCGTGGCGGCTGCGCCAGAGCCGTCAAGGCGGCGGTGCTCGTCGTTGGATCGGCCTCGCAGGCGAAGCCCAGCACCGCCTCCCGTACCGCGGCTCGGTTCGACATGGCGAGCGCACCGGCCATGGCGGCGCGGTGCTCCGCCGGGAACGCAGCCGCAGTCGCCGCGAGATTCGCGTAGATGGTGAAGGGGTCGTCGCCGAAGGACGCAGCAAGATCGTCGAAGTGATCCCCGATATCCGCGGGTTCCTGGCCTGATGGCAGAGCGGAGGACTGCGCCTCCATGGCGGCTCCCATCGCTTCCTGCAGCGCTCCGCCCGGATCCAGCTCGGCGAGCGCAAAAGCGCGCGCTATCACGATGAGCATCTCGGGGGCGGCACGATCGGTCGCAAGGGTCTGCTCGATTCCCTTGCGCACCTCCTCGATTGCGCGGCCGGCGCCAACGTCGCCACCGTTCGCCCGGAGCCGCAGCGCGTCAAGCGCCCGCTCAAGCAGGAAGGCGCAACCATGGATCAACTGATCACTCGGGCGCTTGCGGCGGGCCTCGGCGAAGAGGCAGGCGGCGATCTCCTTGGTCGCGCCGGCATCCGCGAGCATGGGTCCAGCGGCCCATGCGCTCCTGCTCGGTTGCGCACCAGTCTGCAGCTCCCGGCCGATCGTCTTCGCCATCTGGGCGATCGCGGCTCGCGGCGTCATTCTTGGCTCCTGCAAGATCGGTGCGCCGGCAAACAGCGCGTCCTACACCAGCTTAAGGCACCGCCCGGCTCGTGGCTCACGGTCACGGCAAAGATGACGTCATGGTCGCCGACCTGCCAATGGCGCACTCGACACGATGATGTGATCATAGTCCTTGCCCTTGTCACCGACGCGCGTCGGAGGAGCCGGCCGGAGACGAACCGGCCCAAGCTCGGGATGCACGATTTGACTAGACGGAAATCGCCTGCGGATGCGCTCAACTCATTGTCGGATGCAGCGGGAAAGACTCACGGCACGGACTCAAGCGGCGGCACTGACCTCGCTTGATCCAAACCAACGCCTTCAGAGGCTGGTCGATCTGTTTGGCGCTCCCGCCATCGAGCGCTCGCCATCCTAGGGGCACGCCACACCATGACATGCCACTTCGGTGCAAGCACGTTCTAGCCTGACAGCCTCGGGGCGATCCCTAACGGAGTATTGCTTCGGCGCGAAAGACCGCGTGGCCGCCTACCGAGGCGCGTCCGTGGCGCAGCGATCGGCCCAATGTGACCCAGTTGCGCCATTCACGCGGACCCGCTGCGAAGGCTCCGGCCGTCGCAGCGCCAACCGAGGGGACGGCGATGCAAGCACCGACCGGCATCGGCCTCTGCGGGGTGAAGCTTCTCCTGGTCATGCCGTCGGCAACGGCCGAGCCGTACCACCGAAACCCGGATAGGAGATTTCCGCCTCGCCGAACGCCCAGAGACCGCAGCGTCTAGGTCTCTGGGTGCCGATGGGCGGCATGCGTCCCGCGGTAAGCCACCGGAAATTCGGCGCATCCGGCACATGGCCAGAGGTCAAAAATGCTGCCATAACAATAGCTTAGGTGTGGCGGAGGGAGAGGTACTGCGGACGAACATTCTCCACCTCTGCGGTCAATGCCTCCTATCCGACGGTCACACCGAAGATCGCGCCAACGGCTGCCGTGGCTGCCATGGCGAGTGCCCCCCACAAGGTCACCCTTGCAGCCCCGCGAACGACTCCTGCGCCACCAGCAGATGCTCCCAATCCGCCAAGGAGGGCGAGGCCGCCTATCGTCGATGCCGCCACCAGAACCGCGATCTGCGTTTCCGGCACGAGCAGCACAACGATGAGCGGAATCACTGCGCCAACGGCGAAGGTGAGCGCGGACACCAGCGCGGCTTGGATCGGCCGCGCGGTCACCGTTTCCGAGATGCCCAGCTCGTCGCGGGCATGCGATCCGAGGGCGTCGCGCTCGGTCAGCTGAGCCGCAACCTTCTCGGCAAGGTCCCGGTCGAGCCCACGACTGACGTAGATGCGCGTCAGTTCCTCGAGTTCGGCTTCGGGCTTTTGCGCGAGCTCGCTGGTCTCGCGCGCCAGATCCGCCTGCTCGGCGTCGGTCTGGGAACTGACCGAGACATACTCGCCTGCCGCCATTGACATCGCGCCCGCCACGAGCCCGGCGAGCCCCGCGATCAACACCTCGGGCCTGCCAGACCCGGCCGCTGCGACGCCGACGACCAGGCTCGAGGTCGAGACGAGACCGTCGTTGGCGCCGAGCACCGCAGCGCGTAGCCAGCCGATGCGGTGCACCATATGCGCTTCGGTATGCGAGAGGCGGCTCATGACACAACTCCTTCGGGAACGTCGGCTTGCCCTTGCGACACAGGCAGCGGTCCCGGTGTGTCGGGCTCATGCGGCGCGATCCGGAGCACGCGCAGCGCGTTCAGGATCACGCCGACGTCGATCACCTCCTGCAGTAGGGCGCCTTGGACTGGGCTGAGATAGCCGAAGGCGGCTGCGATCATGCCGAGGACCGAAAGGCCTATCCCGGCGACCACGCTCTCGACCGCAATCCGTCGCGAGGCGCGGGCGATCCCGATCCCCGGGCAGAGGCGGTCGATCCGGTCGACGACCAGCACGACATCGGCCGCCTCGGCCGAGGCGGCAGCACCACGCGCGCCCATGGCGACGCCCACATCGGCCGCGACGAGCGCCGGCGCGTCGTTCACGCCGTCGCCTACCATCATCACCGGCCCGCGCTTGCGCTCGGAAAGAACCAGCAGGACCTTTTGATCGGGCGTCAGATCTGCGCGAAGCCCGTCGAGACCCAGGCCCTCGGTGACGCGCTCCGCCACGTCGGCCCGGTCGCCTGTGGCGAGGAGGATACGCCCGATTCCCTCCCGACGCAGCCCGGCGAGCATCGCGCCGGCGCCCTCGCGCAAGGGGTCGGACATGACAAGATGTCCCGTCATGCGGCCGTCGACCGACACCGCGACGAGAACCGCGCCCGCGGCCCCGGCAGGCCGGGCGCCCGCCGGCCTTCCGACCCGCCTTGCGACGAACCCGTCGCCACCGACGATGACCTTGCGCCCCTCCACGCTGCCGACAACTCCTTCGCCGGGGATCTCCGCCACCTCCGACGGCACGGGCAGCGAGAAGCCCCGCGCCTTCGCCGCCGCGACGATGGCCTGTGCCACCGGATGCTTCGATGCCTGATCGACGGCGGCGGCGAAGCGCAAGATGTCGTCCTCGCCCATACCGTCGTGACGGTGTATCGACACAATCTGTGGGCGGCCGTCGGTAAGCGTGCCGGTCTTGTCGAGGATCAGGGTGCGGATCCGCGCCATCGTCTCGAGCGGCCCGGCGCCCTTGATGAGCACGCCGAAATGCGCGGCTCGCGAAAGGCCCGCGACCAGCGCAACCGGTACCGCCAGGATCAACGGACAGGGCGTGGCCACCACCAGCACGGCGACGGCTCGGATCGGGTCGCCGGTGAACCACCAAGCCGCGACTGCGATGGCGACCGTGACGGCAAGAAAGCCCATCGACCAGCGGTCCGCCAAGCGCGACATCGGCGCTTTCGACCGCTGCGCCTCCTCGACCAGCCGGACGATCCCGGCATAGGTGCTCTCCTTCGCCCGGCGCGTCGCTGTGAGGTCGAAACTGTCGCCCGCGTTGGTCGAGCCGCTCATGGCTTCCGCCCCGCGTGCCAGCCGCACGGGCAAGGACTCGCCGGTCAGGGCCGAAGTGTCCACGAAAGCCGCGTCGGATGCCACGGCGCCGTCCACGGGCACCACGTCCCCCTGACGGATCAGGAGGCGGTCGCCAGGTGCGATCTCGTCAAGCGGGACCTCCTCGAGCCCGCCGTTCCGATGCCGGGTCGCTGACCGCGGAACGCGGGACAGGAGGTCATGCATCTCCCGCCGCGCCCGGCCTTCGGCAAAGCTTTCGAGGAAGGTGCCGCCGGAGTACATCACAGCGACGACCGCCGCGGCGAGCGTCTCGCCGAACGCCAGTGCGGCCGTCATGGACAGCGCCGCCACAACGTCGAGCCCAACCTCGCCGTGTCCGATACTGCGCACGATCTCCACCACCAGCGTGGCGAGCGCGGGGATCACCGCCGCAAACCAGACAAAGTTCGCGACGTCGCCCTTACCGGCGAAATAGAACGCGAGACCGGAGAGCAGGCCGGTGACCGCCAGGAGCAGAATGGCTGTTTTGAAGCGATCGGAGCTGATCTGATCCATGTGACTCAACTCCCTTCAACCGGGGCGAACGCCACTGGATCCTCGGAAAAGAGTTCTCCGACTGCTTCGCTCCTTATGCTTTGGTCATCATCGCGTAAGAGAAACAGGGCATCTAGCCCGCGTTTTTTTGCGAGAGCCGCCCCTTTTTCGGACCCAAGCACCATGAGCGCGGTCGCCCAAGCATCGGCTTGGGCGCAGGTCGGCGCAACCACGGTGACCGATGCCGGCGATGCCAGGAGGGGTCTGCCGCGGTGCGGGTCCATGGTGTGCGACAGACGACGCCCCTGCACCTCGACCCAGTGCCGATAGTCGCCCGAGGTCGCCACGGCCGCGTCCTGGAGCGCAAGGATGGATTGCGGCGTCCGCCGCTCCTGGTCAGGCGCTTCCACGGCGATCGCCCAGGGCTGACCGTCGGGGCGGAGCCCAAGCGCGCGCATCTCGCCATCGATCCCGACGAGGCCGTCCACGATGCCGTGCCCGCGCAGGGTGTCGGCCAGCCGGTCCACCCCGTAACCCTTGGCGATGCCGTTCAGGTCGAGTGCGATCGGCGCCGACTTTCGGACCTGGGTTCCGTCGATCTCCAGCACGGCGTACGCCGGCACACGGTCGGCCGACATTGCTGCCCGGATGCGGTCGGGCCCGGCGGCCTCGGGCCCGAAGCCCCAGGCCGTCACCGCGTCGCCCATGCCGATGTCGAAGGCCCCGCCAGAAGCGTGCCCGATCTCGAGCCCGAGCCTCAGGACATCCAGCAGCCGCTCGGGCACGATCGCCCATGCGCCGATCGGCGCCGCGTTGAAACGCATGAGGTCGCTGTCGGGCTTCCAGGTGGACATCTGCGCGTCCACCTCATCGGCGGCCGCCTGCAGCGCCGCGTGCAGCGGGGCCGGATCGAAGCCGGGCTTACAAAAGAACAGCGCGGACCAGCGCGCGCCCATGGTCGGACCGTTCAGGGCGAAGCGCCACCGCTCAGTAGACATCTTCGACATACCGCCCCTCCGCCTTCAGGGCCGCGGGCGTGAGCCCGGCAGGTGCGAGGATCTCGGCCAGGGCGTCGGCCACGCCGGCCGCCATGTCGCGGCCACCGCACACCATCACCCGGGCCCCAGCTTGGATGAGCCGCGCCACCTGCGCTGCGTTACGGCGCAGCGCGTCCTGCACGTAGCGCGGCCCTACCCCGCGCGAGACGGCCGTGACCAGACCGGCCAGACGACCGTCTTCCCGCCAGGCGGACAGTTCCTCGCCGTAGAAGAAGTCGCTGTCGGGATGGCGCAGCCCGAAGAACAGGTGGATGGGCCGTCGCCCGGTGTTGCCGCGCACGACCCCGGCGAGCGGCCCGATGCCGGTTCCGGCGCCGATCAGGATCAAGGGTTTGCGGCCTCGGCCCGGGCGGAAGCCGGGATTTCGGCGGAGAAAGGCAGTCACGGTCTCACCGGGCTCCAGCGCGGTCAGCTGCGAGGACGCAAGGCCGCCGGGATGCTTCCTGACCACGATCTCGATGAAGCCGTCGCGGCGCGCGGAGGCGAGCGAGTAGAGGCGCGGGACGAGGCTGCCCTCGGGCAGGATGCCGATCAGGTCGCCCGCGTCGAAGCGCGCGAAGCCGGCCCCGGTCAGCCGCTGCCAGAGCGAGGTAGGCGGCAGCGCGAAGCGGAGGATAGCGGTGGGCGCCTGCACCTCAGCACCATAGTCGCGCCGGGAGACGAGCGTCAGCGTCGTCGTCTGCGGGTGAATGGGCTGGTGCGCCAGCTCCAGCGGAGTCCCCAGTGCTTGGCCAAGAGCGCGGCCCCAGCGGGCGAAGTCCTGCGGCGACTGGCGGTCGATCGTGTCCATGGGCAGGAGTTCGGGCCAACCCTTCGCCTCGGCTGCGGCAGCCACCGCCTTGGCGAAGGCGCAGTAGGCGGGGAAGCTGCGGTCGCCGAAGCCCAGCACGGCGAGGGGCGCGTCCGGGGCGGCGTCAAGCGCGGCCAGCCGGTCGAGAAATCCCCTGGCTGAGGCAGGTGCGGCGCCGTCGCCGTAGGTCGCGGCCAGGACGATGACCCGTTGGGCGCGAGCGTAGCGGCCCGGCGCGAAGGCCGACATGGGTGCCACGTGCACGCTCTGCCCGGTCTTCGTCAGCGCGGCATGGAGCGTCGCCGCGAAGCTCCAGGTGCTGCCACCCTCGCTTCCGACCAGCAGGATCGTCTGGGCACGCCACGCAGGATGGTTGCCGCGGATGCGGGGCAGCCCGCGACGCCCGGCGAGCCAGATCAGCACACCCGTTCCACCCATGGCGGGCACGCCGAGCGCCATGAGGCCCAGCATCAGTCCGAGCGTGGCAGCGCCTCGGCCGGTATGCAGCATGTAGATGGTTTCCGAGACACGCTCCCAACCGGTCTGGTCGGCCCAGCTCAGGAGCGCTCCCGTGCCCTGATCGAGATATCCGGATCCGCGAGCCGTCTTCAGGGTGAAGACGTCGGTCGCATCGCCGCGATAGGGGAAGCTCAGCTCGCGCAGTTCAGCCACGGGGGTGCTGGCGAGAATGGCCACTCGGTCGAGCGCCACGCTCGTTTCACCGCTCACCTGCGCCGGAACAGGCGGTGCGACGCCGCCATCGGGGAGCAGTTCGAAGGTGGAGGCCGTCATCCACAACGCCGTGGCGGACGATAGGACCAGGCCGGGCACGGCGATCCGGGCGATCTCCACATGCAGGCGACCGACGAGCGGGCCGCGCAGGCGTGCGAACCAGTGCCGCCAGCTGCCGGTGCGCCGTGCGACCAGCGCCACGCCGGAGAGCGACAGGACGAGCATCGCCGCTGCCCCCGCGGCCATGGCGATACGGCCCCCGTCGCCGAGGAACAGCGAGCGGTGCAGATTGGTGAGCCAGCGTTCTACCGGGTTGGGATCCGCCGAGGCCACGCCCTGACCGGTGGCGGGGTCGATCACGGCGGCGCCTGGTGCGCCCTGGTCGAACCAGTATGCCGTGATGCGGCCCGAGGGCGAGCGGCGGATCTGCTCGACGCCCGGATAGGCCGCTTGGATGCGTGCCGCGAGGCTGGCAACGGTCAGGCCCGCCTCGGCTTGAGGGACGGTAACGCGCTCGGCCGCGGGGAAGACCGAGAGCGCTGCGCCGCTCAAGCTGAGGATGGTCACCAGAGCGAGGGCCAGAAGACCCGGCCAGCGATGGAGCGCACGGATCATGGCCCCTTCTCCTCACCGGCCGTAGGTGAAGCTGGCGACGTAGCGGCGCCCCTTCACAGGTTGATCCGCGCCTGTGGACGTCAGGGGCACGGCCACTTCGTTCGGACTGTCCCGCATGTTCTCGACGGCGGCGTCGATGTGCAGGGTGTAGCCGGCGTCGAAGAGCGCATCCGCGAGGTCGAGCGTGATCTTCAGCGCCCGGCCGGCCCCGACGCTGGCGCCGGTGATGCCGTTGACCTGCGCGGTGTCGCCGTTCGTTGCACGGTACCAGTCGGCCAGGTGCTGGTAGTATTTCGACTTTCCGCCGGCCATCCAAAGGCTGCCGGCATACTTGCCCGATGCGTCCGTGACATAGAGCGCGAGATAGGCGCCATTGCCGCCATAGTCGTTCAGTGTCGTGGTCAACGTGACCGGCCGCGCCATGGCATAGCCAGGAACCGTCAACGCCGTGGTCAGAGCGAGTGCCGCGAGAAGCGACTTCATGGTTGTGGTCCTCGTTTGGTTGTTGCCTCGGGGAGGCTCAGTTCACCTGGACCTGCGGCGGAGCGCCGTTTCCGAAGAGGCCGTTCTGCGGCGGCGGGACCGTGCCCGCGGGCGCTGGATTGCTGGCACCGCCACGGCTGCCGCCGTCCTCGTCCTCGTCCTCGTCGTCGTCGTCATCGACGTCGTCATCGTCATCCTCACCACGGCCGGAACTGCCGCGGTCGCTGTGGTCGTCACCTTCGTCGTCACTGGCGAGAACGAAGGGCATCGCTTGCGCACCATGTTCCGACGGGGCGGCGAGGGGCCGAGGGCTTCCGTCGGCCGCGCTCCGGATCGCGCTCCAGGCAGGAACGCCGATGGCAGCCGTCAAAGCCGTGGAGGCGACGAGAAGCGTCAGGATCTTTCTCATGGCAGGGTCTCCTTTCGTCTGCGGAGACCACTCTGGCGAGCCGACCTGAGGGCTTGCTGACGGCAGCCTGATTTCCGCTTCAGCTTGCCGTCAGAAAGAAAAAGGCCCCGCCGGTGAGAGCGGGGCCAAGGTGGCAGGCAAGACGATCAGCCTTGGGAACCTGGTCGATCGGGTGACGTCGCAGGTGTCGGGAGCGCCTCGGTCGCCGATGACCGAGGCGCTGACGGGGTCCCAGGACGATCGGCAGCAGCGGCCCTCAGACCCGCACCTTGCCGAACGTCCCGATTCTCAATTCCGGTGCGGCAGGCTTGGCCGCGTCAGCCATCGTCGTCTCCGCCAGGGTTTCCGCTGTGATCCCGTTGGGCGGGCCCGTCGTCGTCCTTGTATTCGATCTCGATGACTTGGAGATCGCCGGGAGAAATCGTCACCTCGATCCGGCGCCCCTCGGCGTCGCGACCGTCGATCTCGTAGCAGCCGTCGTCGATCTTGATGCGGCGCACCGACCAGCCATGGTCTTCGGCCATGCGCAGGACGGCGTCGCGAGGTTGCCAGTCGGCCATCGGCACGATGCAGTCATCGTCCGCCATCGCCACGCCGACGGGAAAGACTGCGAGACAGCCAAGAATTGCCAGCGTCTTCCTCATGGGCCAAACTCCTCGCTGCGGTCGTCTCGGTGGAACTCGTGCGCGTCGAACCTGACAGGAGCCTGAAGGGCCCCGCGGGCACGCTTCAGCTTCGTGTCAGCCGGGCAGATCATGGAGGGACATCGCGGGACGACCGGGAACGACCATGCGCATCCTGCTGATCGAGGACGACACGGTGCTCGGCGCCGCGGTGCGCGACCAGATCGCGGCCGACGGCCAGTCGGTGGACTGGGTCGTGCGCCTCGATGCGGCGGGCGACGCGGTGCGCGGAGCGTCCTACGACCTGATCCTGCTCGATCTCATGCTGCCGGACGGTCGCGGGATCGGCTTTCTGAAGAGCCTGCGCGCGCGGGGCGAGGTGACCCCCGTCATCATCCTCACCGCGCTCGACCAGGTGTCGGACCGGATCGAGGGGCTGAACGCGGGCGCCGACGACTACCTCGTGAAGCCCTTCGATCTTGCCGAGCTTTCCGCCCGGATCGGATCGGTCGCCCGGCGCTACAGCGGCAACCCGAATCCGATCGTCCGTCATGGGCCGCTCGAGATCGACCTCGCGGCGCGCAGCATCCGCCGTGATGGCAAGCCCGTCCAGCTGACGGCGCGCGAATGGGCCCTGTTCGAGGCCTTCCTCTCGCGCCCCGGTCAGCTCCTGACCAAGGCGCAACTGGAGGAAAAGCTCTACGCCTTCGACGCCGAGGTGGAGAGCAACACGATCGAGGTCCATGTCAGCCGCCTGCGCAAGAAGCTCGGCAGCGCGGTCATCGAGACCGAACGCGGCTTGGGGTACAGGCTGGGCAGGCCATGAGCTTGCCGCGCAGCCTTCAGGGTCGGCTCGGTCTGTCGATCGGCCTGGTCCTGATCATCCTGTGGCTGCTGGCCGCCACGATCACGGCCCTCATCGTGCGGGCCGAGATGGACGAGGTGTTCGATTCCGCCTTGCGGGAAACTGCCGAGCGCATCCTGCCGCTGGCCGTGACCGAGATCGTCGGGCGCGAGGACGAGGGGGTGACCCAAAGGCTCGCGCCGATCCGCGAGCACGACGAGTTCTTCACCTACGTCGTGCGCGATGCGGAAGATCGCATCCTGCTGCAATCCCACGCGGCGGACCCGGCGGCGTTCCCGACCTGGAACGGGCCAGGCTTCCAGCTGACCGCGACCCACCGGCTTTACAGCGATGCCGCGCTCCAGGGGACCATCCGTATCACCGTGGCCGAACCGCTCGCCCATCGTGCGGCGGTCGCGCGGGAGATCGGGCTGGGCCTCGGCCTGCCGCTGCTGATCGTCCTTCCCGTCGCGCTTGCGGCGATCGTCCTTGCCGTTCGCCTGAGCCTCGATCCGTTGCGTCGGTTTCGGGCAAGGCTCGAAGCCCGCCATGCGCGTGATCTCTCTCCGGTTCCGGCGCAGGATCTTCCCTCGGAAATCGCGCCGCTGGCGACGACGCTGAACAGTCTGCTCGATCGGCTCCACCAGGCCTTTGAGGCCGAGCGGAGCTTCGCCGCGAACGCCGCGCACGAGCTGCGCACCCCGCTCGCCGGCGCCATCGCGCAGGTCCAGCGCCTGCGGTCTGAGACGCTCGACGCCAACGCCAAGGCCCGGGCCGCCGAGATCGAGGCGACGCTGAAGCGCCTGACGCGCCTTTCCGAACGCCTCATGCAGCTCGCAAGGGCGGAAGGCGGCCGCCTTCGTCTGGACGTGAGCGCCGATCTCCGCGCCGTCGCGCGTGTCGTCGCCGACGATGTGGGCCGCATGGGCGCACCGGGTCGGATCGCGCTCACCTTACCGGACGCGCCGGTGCTGTCGGACCTCGACCCCGACGCCTTCGGGATCTTGTGCCGGAACCTCCTGGAAAACGCGCTGCGCCACGGCGCAGAGGCCGCTCCAGTAGCGGTGACCCTGAAGGCGGACGGTCAGCTGATCGTCGCGAACGACGGCCGGGTCGTGCCGCGCGAGGCGCTGGACCGCCTGACCGCCCGCTTCGAGCGGGCGGGCGCAAGGACCGACGGCAGCGGGCTGGGGCTCGCGATCGTCGCGGCCATCGCCGAGCGCATCGGCAGCCGACTTGTCCTGGAGTCGCCGCGCCCGGGCTCAGCCTCTGGATTCCAGGCTTCCGTCAGGTTGCCGACAGAGGGACCGACCGCATGCCCGCGGGCGCGAACCGCCTCGCGATGAACCAGAAGCGCGCCGATACCTCGCCCTGCCGCGGCTTGGTCAGCGTCTACTCCACGCGCTTGAGGCCGGTGACCATGGCGCGGGCGAGGTTCTCGCGGTGAGCCAAGCTCGCGACCACGACGCCGGCGATGTGCAGGATGACCAGCACGAGGGCGAGGTTTGCCAGCAGCTCGTGGGTCTCCTCCCACCAGTCGCCGGCGCCCTCGGCGGTGACCTCGCCGACCTCCCCGCTTGGCTGCTCGTCATCCGCGCGGGCCGTGGCGACGGGCATCGGAAGCGGTGCGGCGGCGGTCACGCCCGCCAGCTGGCCGGCATTGTCCTCGATCGCGTAGAACTGCAAGCCGGAGCCGACCACCCCCGCCAGGACCGCGAGGAGCGCAAAGACCATGGCCGCGCCGGCGGGACTGTGGCCGAGATAGCGGGCGGCCCGGCCCCGCACGAGGTCGACGAGGTAGCGCAGCGCCGCCACCGGTCCGAACAGAAAATCGGAGAAGCGTGCGTGCTGGGGTCCCACGAAACCCCAGACGATGCGCAGCAGCACGAGGCCGCCGACGAGGTAGCCCGACCAGACGTGCAAGGCGAGGGGCCCGTCCTCGGTCAGGTAGGCGACGGCGAAGGACAGCGCCAGCGACCAGTGGAAGACGCGGACGACGAGGTCCCAGACGAGGACGGTGCGCTCCTCTCGCATGGCACCGGTCAATGATGTGGACATCCCATTCCCCCTTCTCGGCTCCCGGACCCAGGCGAGCCTGTGATGGAGCACGGCCGAACTTGCGAGGTGCCATAGGCCGGCTGAACCGGAGCTGAACGGCACCGCGCGCCAGCAATCCTCACGGCTCGGGCCGCGGCGTGGTCGCGACACTCGGTGGCAGCAGGGGAAACTCCACCCGCGGCTGGTCGCCGGTCAGGGCGGTGAGGAACGCCGTCACCTCCTCGATCTCTGCCTCCGTGAGCTTCTCGCCGAGTTGCGCCTCGCCCATGACCGCGACGGCCTGCTTCAGGTCCCAGGCGTGCCCGCTGTGGAAGTAGGGTGCGGTGAGCGCGATGTTGCGCAAGGTCGGCACCTTGAAGACGTAGTCGTCCTCGACCGTCTTGGTGACCTGGAACCGGCCGCGGTCGCCCGGCGGCAGGAACTCCCAGCCGGGGCGCTGGACCACGCCGAACGGCGCGTACATGCCGCCGCCGACGTTGATGCCGTTGTGGCAGGTGGCGCAGCCCTTATCGACGAACACGGCGAGGCCCTGCTTCTGCTGCTCGGTCAGCGCCGCGTCGTCGCCCTCCAGCCAGCGGTCGAAGGGCGCGTTCGGCGTGATCAGGGTCGCCTCGAAGACGGCGATGGCGTCCTCGAGGTTCGCGTAGGTGATCGGGTCCGCCTCGCCGGGGAAAGCAGCCTTGAACGCGTCGACGTAGCCTGGGATGCCCTTGAGCTGCTCGATCGCGTGCTCCTTGGTGATGCCCATCTCGATCGGATTGGCGATCGGCCCGCCCGCCTGCTCCTTCAGGTCGGCGGCGCGACCGTCCCAGAACTGCGCGGTGTTGAAGACCGCGTTGAGCACGGTCGGCGCGTTCCGGCCGCCGCGCTGCCAGTTGTGGCCGATCGAGTTCGGCCGCCCGTCGACGCCGCCCAGGCCCACGAGATGGCAGGAATTGCAGCTGATGTTGTGGCTCTCGGACAGGCGCGGCTCGAAATAGAGCATGCGGCCGAGCTGCACCTTGGCCGGCGTCGCGGGGTTCCCCGGCAGCTCGGGCGGAGCGGCGGGGATCGGCTAGAACAGCTCGTTCGCGCTTTGGCGCAGGTCGTCGGCCGCCAGGGTGGGCGTGGCCACGAGCGCGAGGAGCATCACGGACGGGAGCACCAGGGGTCGCATTCCTGTCTCCGATCGCTTGAGTAAGGGACGGCGGAACCCGTCGCGGGCCCGCGGAAATCGCGTGACCGATAGAATGGGACCGTAGCTCCGTCATTGATCTGGATCAATAAGCTCGGGCCGCTGGAGCTCGTCGGTGGGGTGACTAAAGCCGTTTCGGCGTCGTCAACTTGGCAGAGATCCTGCGACTGTACCGAGGTGCCAAGTCCGCTATGCCGCAAGCCGGGTGGCTGCCGGCGGAGTAAGCCTTGAAGCGGCTCTGGCCCCAGCGGATCATGGCGCATTCCGCCATGATGCTGCGCGCCGAGTTGCCGGTGCACAGGAACAGCACGTTGTAGACCCTGTCGTCCGGCAAGTCGCCCCCGGTCAGTCCCCGCAGCCGCAGGCCGCGACCGCCTGCACGAGCCCGCCGCAGATCTCGGGGTGGCCGTCGCAGCAGTCGGCGGTCAGGAACGCTAGCAGCCGGCGCAGGCCCTCGAAGTCCGCGGCGTAGCGGATCTGCCGCCGCACCCGCCAGGAGCGGGCGAGACCCGCGCGGTCCAGCTCCTTCAGGTGGAACGACAGGGTCGACGGCGGCACGCCGAGGCGCTGGGCGATCTCGCCGGCGGGCAGGCCATTGGGGCCGGCCTGCACGAGCAGGCGTAGGACCCCCAGCCGGGTCTCCTGCGCGAGAGCCGCGAAGGCGGCGATAGCGGCTGAAGCTTCCATGTCCGTTGAATTAACCCGTGATGAGGAAAGTTGCGTGGCGGTCGCGTCGGTTTATGCCGCGAGGTCGTGCAGGGCGGCGCGGCCCACGGGCGGCTGCGCCTGCCAGGGCACGACCGCCACGCGCTTCGCCAGCCCGTCGCGGACGCGCGCGATTTGCGCGAGTTCCGCCCCGGCCCGTGCCGCGAGCACGGGATCGGCGGTGCCCGCCAGGGCGAGGCTGCGGTTGATCACCCAGGCGAAGGGCTCGATCCGGGCGCGACGGAGATCGGCCTGCAGGGCGGCCGCCTCCGACACCGGCGTGGTCTCGGCCAGCGTCACCAGCAGCACGCGCGTCCAGGCGGGGTCCTGCAGCCGCATCAGGGGCGTGGCGACGCGGCGCGCCATCTCCGGCTCGAGGTCGCGCAGCATCTGCCGGTGGTAGGCGCCGGTGGCGTCCATGAGCAGCAGCGTGTGGCCGGTTGGGGCGGTGTCGAGCACGACGAAGCCGCTGCGCGCCTCCGCGACCGTGCGCGAGAAGGCGTGGAAGACCGCCACCTCCTCGGTGCAGGGCGAGCGCAGGTCTTCGCGCAGAAGGCGCCGGCCCTCCTCGTCCAGGTCGTGGCCCTTGGTCGCCATGATCTTCTCGACGTAGCGCGCCGTCTCGGCCGCCGGGTCGATCCGGTCGACCCGCAGGCCCGCCATCTCGCCCGCCAGCGTGCCGGCGAGATGGGCGGCGGGGTCGGTGGTGCTGAGGTGGACGACGTGGCCACGCTCTACGAGGCCCAGCGCGACGGCGGCTGCGATCGTGGTCTTGCCGACGCCGCCCTTGCCCATGACCATGATCAGGCCGTGGTCCGCCCTGGCCAGCTCGGCGGTCAGCGCCGGCAGGCCGGGCAGGTCCGGGGCCGTCGCGGGTGCCGCTGGGACGATCGCAGGCGGGCTCGGGTCGAGCAGGCGCCGCAGCGTCGCCGGCCCCAGCATGTCGACGGCGTGGAGCGGCAGCTCGTCCCGCGGCAGGTCTGCCAGGGCAGGGGGCAGTGCTGCCAGCGCCTGGTCCTGCTGGCGGGCGACCGCTGCGGCCAGGGGGTCGCCCGCACGGCTCGGGCAGAACCGGGCGTTGACGACGAGATACTGATTGGCGAGGCCGAGCGCCCGCAGCTCGCCGGCGGTCCGGGCCGCCTCCTGCAGGGCGGAGACATCCGGGCGCGTGACCAGGACGATCCGGCTCTGCGCCGGGTCGGACAGGGCGGCCAGCGCCGCCTTGAACCGCTCCTCGCGCATTTTGAGGCCGGAGTGCGGCCCGAGGCAGGCGGCGCCGCGGTCGTTGCCGGCGAGGAACCCGGCCCAGGCCTTGGGCAGGCTCAGGAGGCGCAGGGTGTGGCCGGTGGGGGCGGTGTCGAACACGACATGGTCAACGTCCGGCGCGTCGCCGGCGAGCAGCCCGGCGAACGCGTCGAAGGCCGCGATCTCGGTGGTGCAGGCGCCGGAGAGCTGCTCGCGCACGGTGGCCAGCTCTTCGACCGTGCTTGCCGCTCCCATCGGCGCCAGCACCCGCTCGCGGTAGGCTTCTGCCTCGGTCTCCGGGTCGATGTTCATGGCGTGCAGGCGGGGCACCCCCGGCACGTCGCGCGGGCGGTCGGTCAGCGCCACGCCTAGCATCTCGTCGAGATTCGACGCAGGATCGGTGCTGACCAGGAGCACCCGGCGCCCCTGGTCCGCCATCGCGATGGCGGCGGCGCAGGCGACCGAAGTCTTGCCCACCCCACCCTTGCCGGTGAAGAACAGGAACCGGCTCGGCCGATCCAGCAGGCGGAGCGCCGGCATTTTCAGCTCAGTGCCTCGACGCACAGCGCGATCCCCTGACCGCCGCCGATGCACATGGTCACGACACCCCGTTTGAGCCCGTCGCGTTGCATCGAATGCAGGATCCGCGTGGTGAGGACGGCGCCGGTGGCGCCGATGGCGTGCCCGTGAGCGATCGCACCACCCTCGACGTTGGTCACGTCCTCCGAAAGTCCCAGCTCGCGCATGCAGGCAATCGCGATGGCGGCGAAGGCCTCGTTGATCTCGACCCGCTTGACGTCGCCGATGGTCCAGCCGGCCCGCTCGAGCGCTTGGCGCACGGCGGGCACCGGGCCAATCCCGAACATGCCCGGCTCAACCGCCGCCACGCCCCAACTGACCAGTCGCGCCGCCGGCACGATGCCATGCCGATCCGCCCACGCCCGGTCGGCCACCAGCATCGCCGAGGCGGCCGTGTTGAGGCCCGGCGCGTTGCCGGCGGTGATCGTGCCGTCCTTCCGGAAGGCCGGCCGGAGCTTGGCCAGGCTCTCGGCCGTGGTATCCGGCCGATTGTGCTCGTCCTTGACGAAGGCCACCACGCCCTTGCGCGTCTTGATCTCGACCGGCGCGATCTCGGCCTCGAACCTGCCAGCGGCCTGGGCGGCGGCAAACCGCTCTTGAGAGCGCAAGGCCCACCGGTCCTGCTGCTCGCGCGTGATCTGGTGCTTGGCCGCCAAATCCTCGGTGTGCCAGCCCGAATGCTCGCCGGAGAACGCGTCGTTCAGCCCATCGAGGAGCATGGCGTCGTAAACCGGGCTGTGGCCCATGCGATAGCCCCAGCGACCCTCGGTCAGGAGGTAGGGAGCGCGATCCATGTTCTCCATGCCGCCGGCCACGGCCGTGTCGATCAGGCCAAGCGCGATCTCGGCTGCGGCCGTCGCGATCGCCTGCGCGCCGGAGCCGCAGACCCGGTTCACGGTCAGGGCCGGCACCGCGACCGGCAGCCCGCCTTGCACACCGGCCTGACGGGCGGGGTTCATCTTGACGCCCGCCTGGATGACGTTGCCCATGACCAGGGTCTGGACGTCCCCGCCCGAAACCCCGGCGCGCTTGAGCGTCTCGCGGATGGCCGTCGCCCCCAGCTCCGGCGCAGGCACCTCCTTGAGGCTGCCATTGTAGGTGCCGATGGGCGTGCGCACCGGTGCGCAGATCACGACCTCTCGCGTTGCCATCTCGATCTCCCGTCAGCTTTGTCTGCAGCGCAAACGGTTCGATCACTGTCGAAACTTATGTGGCTCTTCAGTGGGCGACCTGCATCGGCAGAGCCCGCGTCCGGAAGCCGCACGCAGCTTAGCCTAGCGCGGCATCGCGCAGGCTGGCGGCGGCCGCATGTGCCGTCGCGATGGCGCACTCGCAGAGTCCGCTGTAGCGGTCGAGTAAGCAGGAGGTGCGGCCGCGCAGCAGCAGAGCGAACTTCATCAGCTCCTCCATCACGTCCACGACGCGGGATTTGTAGGGCGAGGGGCGCATCCGGCCGGCCTCGTCGAACTCCTGGAACGCCTGTCGCCGGCCGCGTAGCGTAGTTGGAAGCCCTTTTGCGGACACAGAGTCGAGAAGCCCACCACGTCGCCATCGGGCCCGACGCCCATGCCGACCGCGGTGCCCGGCTTGATCAGGTCGCGCCGGGCTGTCAGCGTTGGGATAGGCGATTCAACGGCACGTTCGGTCTGAGGTCGACGAGATTAGCGAGCCGGTTCGTGGGGTGGGACTCCCGTGCGGTCGGCGCGGCCGCCCGTGCGGGCTCGGCCCCGACCACCGTCGCGGCAGCCGCGCCAGCGGCCGCGATCGTCCCGCCACGTAGGAACTGCCGTCGGCCGATTTCGGCCAGGGCCCACACCAATTCATGATCGCCGCCCTGATCCTTCGATAGATCGAGGACAAGAGAATCTTGGAATGATGCAAACGGACGTTGAGCCTCGACGGCAGTTAGGTTACCCATCGTCCATCGGCGATGGGCGATGGGAATGGAAGAGCTTCTGGCCGATCGGCTCAAGGCGCTGGCGCATCCCGCGCGGCTCGCGATCCTGCGCACGCTGGCGCGTCGCGGCGCTTGCGTGTGCGGCGAGGTGGTCGAGGTGATGCCGCTGGCGCAGGCGACCGTGTCGCAGCACCTCAAGATCCTCAAGGACGCCGGGCTGGTCCAGGGCCGGATCGACGGCCGCAATTCCTGCTACTGCTTGGACCCCGACGGTATCGAGGCTTTGCGCGCCACGCTCGAAACGCTGCTCGGCGAGCTTTCGGTCGACGCAGCAGGCACCCGCCAACCTGAGGAGGCTTCGGCATGAGAACGGATGACGAGATCCGGACCCTGGTACGCGAGCGCTACGGCACGATCGCCAGGGAAACGTCGAGCTGCTGCGCACCAGCGACGTGCGGCTGCGGGCCCGAGATAGCGCCGGACGGGCTGAACGTGATCGGCGACGCCTACCAGGGCGTCGCGGGCCGCCACGAGGAGGCCGACCTCAACCTCGGCTGCGGCGTGCCGACCCGGCACGCGGCGCTGCGCCCCGGCGAGACCGTACTCGACCTGGGTTCGGGCGCCGGCAACGACGTGTTGATCGCCCGCCACGAGGTCGGCCCCGAGGGCCGGGTGATCGGGGTGGACATGACTCCCGACATGATTGGCCGGGCGCGCGCGAACGCCGAGAAGCTGGGCTTCGAGAACGTCGAGTTCCGGCTCGGCGAGATCGAGCGCCTGCCGGTCGAGGCCGGCAGCGTCGACGCCGTGATCAGCAACTGCGTGCTCAACCTCGTGCCCGACAAGGCGGGCGCGTTCGCCGAGACGGCGCGGGTGCTCCGGCCCGGCGGTCGCTTCTGCGTCTCGGACATCGTCGCCACCGCCGAGCTGCCGGCGGGCGTGCGGGCCGCGGCCGGCCTCTACGTCGGGTGCGTCGCCGGGGCGATCCCGGAGGTGGACTACCTGGCCCTCCTGGCCGCGGCCGGCTTCGAGGACGTGCGCATCGTCGAGCCGAAGCCGATCGCGCTGCCGGACAAGGCGCTCGCGCCGCACATGGGCCCCGCGGAGATCGCGGCCTTCCGCGCGTCGGGCGTCGGGATCAAGAGCGTCACCGTGCTCGGCACGAAGCCGGCCGGGTAGGGGCGGGCCTTGCAGCCGACCGCAACGCCCGCGGCAGGGGACGCGAGGACCGGGCGGGGCCGCCGGCAGCCTGGCGGCGGCAGAAAGTGTGCGCGCGGTCCTGCCCGGAAGAGGTTGGGCCAAGACCCAAGCCTGGACGTGGGCGAAAGCGTGAACGGTTGCTGCGGTGGTCCGCCGCCGGCCGGGACGGCCGCCTGCTGCATGGCGGATGCGGTGGCCAAGCGGCGCGGCGGGGCGGGTTGCGGCTGCGGATGCCCCGCGTGAGAGGGCTCATCGTCGAGGCGCCAGCAGCGATCGTCGGACCGAACCGCCATCTGGTCGTCACGGTGCTCGGTCTGACGCAGATCCTGGCCTGGGGCTCGTCCTACTACCTGCTCGCGGTGCTGGCCCCGGCGATCGCGACCGACACCGGGTGGCCGTTGGCCTGGATCGTCGGCGGGCTGTCCGTCGGCCTGATCGCGGCCGGCCTGGTCTCGCCGCGCGTCGGCCGCACGATCGAGCGTCACGGGGGCCGGCCCGTGCTGGCCGCCAGCGCGGGCCTCTTCGCGCTGGGGCTGTCCGGCCTGGCGGTCGCCCCGGCTCTGCCCGCTTATCTTGCGGCTTGGCTGGGCCTTGGCCTGGCCATGGGGGCGGGCCTCTACGACGCGGCCTTCGCGACCCTGGGCCGGCTCTACGGCCAGCGCGCGCGGCAGCCGATCACGATCCTGACCTTGTTCGGCGGCCTCGCCAGCACGGCGTGCTGGCCGCTTTCCGCCTATCTCGTCGCATCGCTCGGATGGCGCGCCAGCTGCCTGGTCTACGCCGCGTTGCACCTTGCCGTCGCGCTCCCGCTCTACCTGTCGGCGGTTCCGCGCGACGTCGGGAGCGAAGGGCGGCTGGTGGGTGCCGGGGATAAGTCGGGCCAGCGGCCGGCGATCGCCGCCGGCGCGGGCCGGCCGTCGCGGCCGCTTTTCCTCCTGCTCGCGGCGACGATCACGCTCATATCGGCGGTCACGGCCCTGATGTCCGTCCATCTCCTGGCGATCCTGCACGGGCGGGGCCTCGCGCCGGCGGCCGCGGTCGCCCTCGGCGCGCTGGTCGGACCCGCCCAGGTCGGGGCGCGGGCCATCGAGATGGTGATCGGCCGCTACCACCATCCGATCTGGACCATGGTCGCCTCGACGGTCCTGGTGGCAGCCGGACTCGGCCTGCTGTGGGCGGGCCCTCCGGCCCCGCCGTCGCGCTGATGCTCTACGGCGCGGGCATCGGCGTCGAATCGATCGCGCGGGGCACGTTGCCCATGGCCCTCTTCGGTGCCACCGGCTACGCGACCGTGATCGGCCGGCTGGCCATGCCCAGCCTCCTCGCCCAGGCCGCCTCCCCCGTCCTCGGCGCGCTGCTGATGCAGCGCGTCGGGCCGGACGCGACGCTCGGGGCGCTGCTCGGGGTGGCCGTGTCGGCCATCGTCCTGGTCACGGCGCTGTTCCTGTGGGCGCGGGCGATCAGGAACCAGTAGCGATCGACGACCTGACGTGGTGGCGAAGCTGTTCCGGGTAGCCACGCCCGTTCAGACGCAGACCTGCAGCAGCGACCGGTAGGCGCCGCCGCCCCCCGGCGGCGGCGTCGGCGCGTCCAGCCACGAGCGGACGCTCTCTAGGTAGGCCTGGCTGACACGCACCGCCGGCGGTGCCGCTTGGTAGGCGCGGACATTCTCGACAACGAGCTGCGACACCCGCACGCGCGGCGCGAACGCCCCGGCGACCAGGTTCTCGAGGTGGAGCTGGGTGGCGCGGACGATGTCGGCCATGTCTCAGGCCTGGTGCTTGAGGCCGGCCTGGGCGGCGTTGACGTCGGTGGTGCCCCACGCGGCGCCGGTGTCCGGGTTCCTGCCCTAGTAGTCCGAGTAGTGCGCGTAGGCAGTGGTCAGCACCTTGTCTCCACCCTCAGCGGTAGTGCCGCCGTGCTTGAGCCGGTGGGGCATCGTCACCCCGCCGGCGTCGGTCTTGCGCGCACGGCTGTGCACCGCGATCGCGAGGGTCTGGAGCGGGGTCACGCCCTGGTCGGCGAACCGCCCTGGCTGTTCCGGATCAACCGCACGTACATAGGATCAAGACCGGCTGCCGACCCGTCGCGCCGCCCACCAGCGCCACGCTCCGGAGCACCTCGACCGCCTGCTGGCCAAATCGCGTCCGGGGTGCCCCCTGCTGGAACAGTTCGACTGACTGCTGGTCGACGCGCGCTTTCGGCGCGACCTGCAGCAGCACCTCGCTCGCGGTCTGGCTGACCCGCCCGACGGTCACGCCACCACCTCCGCGCCTGCCTGCAGCGCGTCGACGCCGGCCTTGGTCCAAGCGACCCCAGTCGCCGGATCGACCTCGAACCGGTCGTCGTGGAGCGCGTAGCTGGTCCCCAGCACGCGCGTGGCGCCGTTGGCGGTGGTCGCCCCCGATTTAAGTACCGCGCGCAGGCTGCGGCCGCCGGCGTCGTCCTTGCGGGCCACGGTAACCAGCTGCACCGCCATGATCGCCGCCGGCGTGCCGACGAGGTCCTGGTAGCCGTAGAGGTCCTTGTGCCCGACGGTGCCGCTCTCGACGTAGGTCGCGTCGCCGTCGTCGTCCGGCGCCTCGGCGACCAGGCTGTAGTGCGAGCTGCCTGCCGACGGCGTGAAGTCCGCCTGCGCCGTATCCGCATTCGGCCTTAGCGTGACCACCTTCACGTCGCCGAGGAAGTCGTCGTTCCGCCCGCCGCTGATGTCGCACAGGTAGACATCGTCGAGCCGCAGGGTGTGCCGGTTGCCGCTGCTGATGTGGTGGTTGCTGAACCGGACCATGGCGATCTCGGCCGTGCCGGCGTTGCGGGTGTCGCCGCTGAAGCTCAGCACCGGCGCCCCGTCGAGCCTGAGCTCGACCAGCCCGCCGCTGTCGGCGATGGTCGCCTTCAGCTCGAGGAAGGCCCAGACGTCGACCCCCAGCGTCTGGCTGGAGATGGCCAGCAGCGTCCCGGTCTGCAGGCCGCGATAGGCGCGCAGCAGCTGGTCCTGGCTCGACCAGGTGACCGTCACGTGCACGGCGGCAGCACTGTCGAGCAGCTGGAGGATCTCGTCCTCGCCCGGCGTGCCGGCGGTGTTCTCGGGCTCGATCAGGACCGCTGCTCCCAGGATCAGCGTCGCCGGGTAGGGGGCGGTCAGGGTCTTGGTGAGGGTCTCCTCGCTGGACAGGTTGCGGATCCGGATCGCACCGCCGCCGAAGCGCCCGCCGGCGGTCAGCACGTCCACCGCGTTGGTGGAGCTGGCCGAGGTCCAGCGGCGCAGGATGTCGCCGTGGCTGGCATGCAGGTCGCAGCCGTCGAGGAACAACAAGGCCATCAGGCGAGGCTCCCTTTGAGCAGGATGGTGAGGTCGGCGAGGGTCGCGTCCTGCGGGCTTGGTGCTGCCAGCTCGAGCCGGTCGCCCTCGGCGAGGCTGGTGGCCGAGGCGAGCGCGAAGCTCGCGGTGACGCTGCCGGCGGCGAAGCTGGCGGAGCCGATCGAGCTGCCGTTCATGCGCAGGTCGAAATCCGCCTGGGCGGTGGCGGCAGCGCTCGCATGGCCGCGCGAGCCCGTGAGCCCGGCCGGCAGGGTGAAGGCGCGCACCACGACGAGCTTGAACACCAGGGCGCCGGCCGTGGGCCGATCGGGGACGAACACCCCGACGTCGAGACCACGCGCAGCCGGCACCCAGGCGGTGCCGCTCCAGCGCAGGCCATCACCCGAGCCCGGCGGGGCGGTCGCGGTGTCGACGTCGGCGAGATCGTCGAGCGCCTCGACGCCGCCCACGGCAGCCGGGGAGAGGTCGACCACGTCCGTGCCGTCGGCATAGAGCAGCCGGACACGGCCATCGGCCACGGCGACGCCGGCACCCGCGGCCGTGCGCAGGGTGATGGCACCGCCCGAGAGGTTGCGCACCGTGTAGGGCTTGCGGTTGGTGGGCACCACTACCTCGAACCCGCCGCCGGGATGGGCCGGGTTCAGCTGCAGCACCGCGCAGCGTAGGGCGGTGGTGGAGGCCAGCACCAGCGGTGAGGCCTGTCCGGTGAGGCTGATCGCGGTCAGGCCGCAGATGGCGTCATCCAGCCGGTCGAAGGCGTCGTTGGCGGTGACCTCCTTCTGGTTCTGGCTGGCGGCGATGTGCGGGATGGCGAGGTTGGGCGTGCTCATTCACAGGCTCGCATAAGCGGGGAAGCCGCGGCCGACCGCGGCCGAGAGCTGGACGATGCGCAGGTGGACCACGGCCTGCGGCGCGCCGAAGTCCGTCGTCTGCTGGGCGGCGGTGTAGGTGGCGGCGGGGCTGGTTAGGCCGCTAAACGTGCGGACGGTGCTGCCGTCGGGAGCGTCGAGGATGTCGACCTCGTAGGCTTCGCTCGCCTCGCCGAGCGGCACGGTGCCGGTCCCATCCCGCCAGGCGCCGCCGAGGCGGGTACGGCGGACCCAGGTGAGCGCAAGGTCGCCGGCGGGGTTGCGGCTGCCGGCCAGATGCACCGGGGCGTAGGACATCAGATCGCGGCCGGTGTGCGCCCGCACGAGGGTGTCGGCATCCTCGAACAGGCTGCCGAAGCCGACCGCGCGCCAGGAGCGGGTCAGCCCGAGCTCGCCCAGGCCGATCGTCAGCGTCTCGATCGTGTCGGGCTCCAGCAGCACGAACAGCTCGCCAGGCTGGTGGCCCGTGACGAACGGGTCCGTGCCGCGCCGGCCGCGCAGCAGGCTACGGAGCGTGAACGAGCCATCCGGGTTGTCGCTCACCTCACGGAACTGGAGGATCTCGGGCTCGCCAGTGGGCTTGAGCAGCAGGGCCGCGTTGGCGCCGTTGAGCATCGCCTCCTGGTTCGTGCTTTCCAGCCGCTCCGCGCCGGTGGTCATGAACACGGTGAGCGCGTTGGC
Organism: Geminicoccaceae bacterium; assembly: GCA_050246385.1. GTDB lineage: Bacteria > Pseudomonadota > Alphaproteobacteria > Geminicoccales > Geminicoccaceae > Benzoatithermus. The sequence goes on along the minus strand of JBFWWD010000009.1, from coordinate 5,280 downwards.
CTCGTCGGTGGCGAAGGGCGAGCGCGGGGAGCCCAGCGCGTTGACCGCGGCACCCCAGGCGGTCTCCGAGAGTGCCCGGGCGACCAGGCTCCAGCTGGTGCCCTCGACCGAGCGGTAGAGCATCGCACCCGGCCAGCCCGAAGCACCGTAGCCGGCCATCAGCGCGTAGAGCCTGGAGCCGACGCCGCCGGTGTCGTCGACGTCGCGCAGCAGCGGCAGGTCGGGCAGGATCAGTCGCGTCGCCGCGGTGCCGGCGATGACCTGCACCAGCCCGCCGGCACCGGGCACGCCCTCGACGGTGGCGACGTAGCTGGGCGCCTCCTGCGAGACCGCCTGGACCGCGAGCGAGTAGTCGGCGCCGATCTCGAACCGGCCGAGGCGGACGCGGAAGACCGCACCGCTCGGGAAGGCGACCTCAATCACATCGGTGGGCTCGAGGCGGAGCTGGTCCGGGGGCAGCAGCGCCTCGAACGAGGAACGCTCGAGCCAGGCGCTGTAGAGGGTCCGCTCGGCGATGCGCCGGGCCGCGGTCGCGTCCAGCACCAGCGGCAGCTCGAGGCTCGCTTGGTCACGGCTGTGCATGGTCGGCAGCGGCACCGCTGCGCGTTTGGCGCTCTGGCTGCCCTGCTGGTGGTCGGCATCCTTGTCCAGGAACACGACGCTGACCCGCTCGGGCAGCTCGACCTCCTGGGTCCGGCGCTCGCGCCAGCTCTCGCCGGTGCGCTCATCCAACGGCACCAGCTGCTCGGCAGTAATGGTCGCGACGGGGTCGCGGCCGCGCTTCCTGAACGCCAGCCGGTCGTCGCTCTCTACCGCGTCGACGGCGTAGGCCCGCAGCAGCGGCTCCAGGGCGCCGCGGACCGCGGTCGGCCGGCCGATCACGTAGCCGGGCACGAGGTCGTCCAGCTCGTCCGTGTCGAGGTCGGCGGCGGCAAGCCCGGCACGGGCGCACAAAGCCGTGACCAGCTCGGCCAGGCTCTGGCCGGCGCCGCCGCCGCGGCCCAGGAACAGCCGCGCCCAGCCCGAGAGGGTGTGGACGAGGTGGGTGTCGGTGGCACCGTCGTGGATCTGGGCGCCGTTCTCGCTGACGGGCCAGGTCTCGTCGAGCAGCAGCTCGCCGGTGGCGGCGTCGAGCTGGATCATCCGGCCCAGCCGCATCAGGCTCCAGCGCCCCCCGCTGAGCCGGCTCTGGCCGGCGAACGGGCCGTCCCAGTTGAGCATGATCGGCACGCGCGTGGTCCAGACCAGCCCGTCGCCGGCGCGCCACTTCAGGGTGTGGGCCTGGACTTCCGAGCCGTCGGTGGTGCGGACCTGGAAGATGACGCCGTCGTCGCTCGGGTCGTGGACCAGCCCCTTGGCCTCGTCCCAGAACGCCACCGCCGCGGGATCGAGGTCCCCGTGTGCCAGACTCGCCACCTGCTCCAGCTCGACCCCCAGGGTCAGCCCGGTGACCGGATCGTAGGCGGCGGTGGCGGCCACGCGGATGCGGTAGAGGCCGAGGCTGGTGTGGCCGGTGCCGCTGCCGCTGGCCAGGATCCAGCCCTCGCCGTAGCCCTGCTCGATGCGCCCGCCGACGCAGCCGCGGACACCGCCCGCCGCCACCTCCTGGCCGGCGCCCCAGACGTAGGCGAGGTCATGGGCGCGCAGCAGGCCGAGGTCGTTGAACAGCGAGCCCGTCAGCAGGAAGTCGACCCGGCCCTCGAGGCCGTAGGCCGAGACCGTGCCCATGAACGTGGTCGCCACGAACCGCGAGGTCGTGTTGGCGAGCCCGCTCGAGGGGGTGCCGAACCGCGCCACCTCGCGCAGGGCGTCGGGGTCGACCCGGACGATCGGCCGGGAGTTGCTGCTGCCGAGGGTGAAGAACAGCGCGCCGTCGGCCCCGGCGAACAGGCAGTTGGGGAAGTTGGCCGGCGAGCTGGCGCAGATCTCGCTCATCCGCGCCTGGCGGTCCTCGCGCAGGCTGGCGAGGTCGAGCCGGCGCAGGCCGGCCTCCTCGGGGTCGACGTCGCTGTCGAGCAGCCAGGCCTTGTCGCGACGCCAGTCGACGGCGAGCTCGTTCAGCTGCGAGCCCGTGACCACGCCGCCCTCGGCCGGTTCGATCGGGTCCAGGAGCTGGTAGGGTTGGGCCGGCGTGCGGCGGAAGGCGATCTCGGCGGTGAGGTTGGGGATGCGGTTGCCGAAGTCGGCGAGCGGCAGGTCCTCGACCACCAGGTAGGCCAGGCCCCGGTGCGCCGGGGCGCGACCCTGGCCGACATCGGCCTCGATCAGGGGATCGGGCAGCTGCGTCTCGGAACCCTTGTGCAGGCGGAAGCGCAGCGAGGGCTTGCGCATGACCGGGCGGCTGCCGGTCTTATCGAAGATCAGCTTGCCGTCGGCCCACAGCCGCAGGACGTCCTCGGCCGGACCCTCGCCGAACGCGATGGCGAACGAGGCGGTGTAGGAATAGCTCACCGCGGTTTGGCCGGCCGCGCCACCGCCCTTGCCAGCCTCAGCGCGCTCGACGTTCTTCTTCTCGCGGATGCCCGACGACCAGATCAGGTTGCCGGCCATGCGCAGGGTGCCGAAGCCGATCGCGACCGGGGCACCGTTGGCGGCGGAGGTGACGGTGAGGTCGCCCAGCCGCGGCCCCTCGATCCGGCTTTCCGCTCCCTTGGCCGGGAACAGCAGGTTGCCCAGCACCGAGCCGGCGAGCCAGCCGGCACCCCAGCCGAGCCCGGTGGCGGCGCCGAGCGCGGCGCCGCCGACGGCGACCAACATGGCCATGAGGGCTAGTCCGAACGGTAGCGGAAGCGGAAGGCGAACCGGGCCTTGCCCGGCCACTCGCCGGCGTAGGGCTCCTCGATCACCTGCCGGCGCAGGGCATGGGCATGCAGCAGGTGCGGTGCCTCGTGGCGCTCGGTGCGGAAGCCGCAATGGCAGGGGTAGGCGGCGTCGGCGAACAGCAGCACATCGCCGGGCAGCGCCTCGACGAGCGGCACCAGGTCCATGGCGGCGCGGAACTGGTCGACCAGGGCGAGCCCGCTGCTGTGCCGGCCGTAGCCCGTGACGTCGTGGTTGGCGAGGCCCAAAGCCCGGCCCACCAGCACGACCAGGCCGGCGCAGTCGACCCCGCGCGGGCTGCGGCCCTGGTGGCGCCAAGGCGTGCCCAGCCAGGCTCGGGCCTGGGCGACGACCGCCTCGCCGGTGGCCGGCTCAGCGGGCATCGGGGTAGCTCATCAGCAGGTCCTGGCCGGGGATGCAGGGCTCGCCGCGGAAGTTCAGGACGTTGGCGAAGCGGTCGATGCAGGTGTCCAGGCGCTTGTCGCAGCCGGGATGAACCCGGAACAGGTCACCGGGCTGAATCGCGAAACCCAGCGGCAAGTAGAGCTCGATCAGGCCGGGATCTCGTGTCCAGCCCTTGACCTCCATGCTCGCGCCGGCATTGGCACCGGTCTCGAAGGTCAGCACGCCGCTGGCGAACCAGCCGTCCATCGCCCTCGGCTCGGTGATCGCGGCCGTGAAGGTGGTGCGGCTCACGACGGCGAGCACGGTGCCGGCGCGGGTCCAGGCTTCCTCAGCCGTGAGGGCGGCGGTGCCGTCGAGGGTCACCGCGCCGACGGCAGTGCCGTAGGTCGGCTGGACGGCCGCGGTGACGCCGGCCTGGGTGCAGCGGTGGATGCGGTCAGCGAAGGCCTGCGAGCCGGCGGCACCGGCGACCGTCGTCACCCGGACGACATCGCCCTTGGCGTAGGCGGCACTACGCGCGATCAGCGGCGGCTCGATGGGCACGCGGCAGCGGTGGTCGCCGAGGTCGGCACGGCATTCGGGGCCGTAAAGCTCGCCGATCCGCTGCGCCAGCGCCTGGGTCAGGCCACGCAGCTCGGTGCGGAAGACGCCCTGCTCCCCCAGCACCACCTCGCCGAACCAGCCGCGGCGCAGCTTGAGCGTGCCTTGCGCCGGGTCGGCCCAGTTGACCAGGAAGACCCGCACCTCGGCGCGGTCGAACCGGCCGGCGCGCAGGTCGGCCTCGCTCAGCTCCGCGCTGTCGAACACGGCGCCCTCGACCTCGAGGTTGTCGACCGCGAGGTCGGCGTCGCTGGCGACCGCCGTGCGCGAGTAGCCGGACGAGGCAAAGTAGGTCTCGCCCTCGACCCGCAGGTCCCGGTCGTGGTCGGTGAAGCGGAACACCTGGCCGTCGGTGCGCACGATCCGCCAGCAGGTGGCGAGCGTGGTTACCTCGCCGGCTAGGTGCGCGGCGAGGGCGGCGGAAGCGGTCTTCATGGGCGGATCTCGATAACCGGGATCTGGCCCCAGCTGCCCAGCTCGTAGGTCTCGATGGTGAGATCCATCTGGTCGGTGTCGAACCGGGCCGGCACGTCGAACTCGAAGTCGGCGGTGACGATCACGCCCATGGCCGGCGCCGTGGCGAAGGTCGCGACTCCGGTGGTGGTGTCGACGGACCAGCCGGAGGTCGCCTGCACCCCGTCGCGGTAGAGCTTGACCGTGCCGGCCACCGGCTTGGCGATGATGCGGGTCGCGACCTCGCCGCCGCTGGCGTAGCGCTTGACCAGCTGGAAGCTGGTGGTGGCGCCGTCGCCGGCGCCGAGCATCTGCGCCAGGGCCTGGTGGTCGGTCCAGTCCTTGAACCGGAAGCCGTACGCCCGGCCCATCCGGGCGCGGAAGAAGGCGATCAGCTCGGCCACCTGCTCGCGGCGCTTGAGCCCGTGGGCCACGTTCCAGCGGCCGCGCGCCTGGCTCCAGTTGGCGTTGCGCCGCTCATGCCCGGAGACGGTGGTGACGACGCTGGTCGACCAGCCCGGGCCGCCCACGGCGCCGTAGGAGATGTCGGCCGGGAAGCGGACCTCGTGGAAGCCCGCCATGTCAGAGGTCGCGCCGGGCGCGCTGGACGGCGCGGGCGGCCTCGGCCGCGATCTGCCCCTGGCTGCGCCGGAAGCCGGCGGCGTCGGGCGTGCTGATGTTCATGACCACGGTCACCGGAGCGCTGCTGTCCCGGCGCGATGCTTGCTCGGCGCCGAGTGCTCTCATCTGCCCCGGCGTCAGCACCGCCTCGCCACGCCGCAGCACGGCCGGCAGCTCGTCCGGCGCGAGGCCGGCCACGCCGCCGCCGTGAAATCGCGGTGCGGTCGCAAAAACGGAGGCATCCAGCTCTCGCGTCCGGGTCGCCTCGAAGCCTGCCACGCCACCCTCGTGGAAGAAACTGGCGAGCAGGCTGCCGGCGCTCGCCAACAGACCGCCGCTGCCAGCGGCGCCGCCCGCCGTGCCGTCCCCGCTGCCGAGCAG
>JBFWWD010000008.1:0-48192 GCA_050246385.1 Geminicoccaceae bacterium | reverse complement strand
TCCGTGAACAGGCGACCTGTCCGCCCCGTCTGGAAGCCGATCGGCGCAAAGACCGCGGCGAGCGTGATCGTCATGGCGATGATGGCGAAGGAAATTTCGCGCGAGCCACGGATCGCCGCCTGCATCGGCGGGACACCTTTCTCGACATGTCGGCTGATGTTCTCGAGCATCACGATCGCATCGTCGACCACCAGACCGACCGCCAGGACCAGCGCCAGCAAGGTGAGAGTGTTGACCGAAAATCCGAACAGCCACATGAAAATAAACGCGCCGATCATTGACACGGGAATCGTGACGATCGGCACCAACGTTGCACGCAGGCTCCGCAAGAAGACAAATATCACCAGTACGACCAGCACGACGGCTTCGATGATCGTATGGAAGACATTGTCGATCGACTTGGCGATATAGATCGAGCTGTCGTAGCCGACGTCGATCTTCATGCCTTCCGGCATGATCGCCTCGATCTGCGGCAGGGCCGACTTGACCGCGGCGGAGACCTCGAGCGGGTTTGCGGTCGACTGCTTGACGACCCCGATCGCCACGGCTGGATCGCCCATGAAGCGGGTGATCGTCCGCTCGTCCAGCGCCGCGATCTCGGCTTTGCCGACATCCTTCAGCCGCACGAGATAGCCGTCCGCCTCGCGGACGATCAGCTCGTTGAACTGGTCCGCCGTACGCAGATCGGTCTCGGCGAGCACGGTGAACTCGCGCTGCCGGCTCTCGATACGGCCGGCCGGGACCTCGACGTTCTGGCGTCGCAGCGCCGCCTCGACGTCCTGCGGGGTCAGGCCATAGGCGGCAAGCCGCAGTCGATCAAGCCAGATCCGCATTGAGGGTGTACGCGCACCGAAGATGCGGACTTCCGCGACCCCGGCCAGGTTCTGGAGCCGATCCTTGACAAAGCGATCGGCATAGTCGGTGACCTCGATCGACGTCGCGCGGTCGGAGGATAGGGCGAGGTAGATGATCGGCTGGGCGTCCGCCTCCACCTTGGCGATCACCGGCTCATCCACTTGTTCCGGCAGCCGTTGCCTTGCCCGCGAGACCCGGTCGCGAACGTCGGCAGCGGCGGAATCCTGATCGCGGCTGATCCGGAAGCGCACGCTGATCTGGCTTCTTCCCTCGCGGCTCTGTGAAACGATGACGTCGATGCCCTCGATGCCCGAAAGCACATCCTCGAGCGGCTGCGTGACCTGGCTCTCGATGATCTCCGGCGAAGCGCCGCGATACTCCGTCGTGACCGAGATCACCGGCTCATCGATGTTCGGGTACTCGCGAACCGGCAGCCGGCTGTAACCCATCAGGCCGACCAGCAGCACGATCAGACTGAGGACGCTCGCAAAGACCGGACGGCGGATGCAAAGCTCGCTCAGGTTCACCGGCCCGCTCCGCCCTATCCCGTGGCCGGCTTGTCTTGGGCAATCTTGGGAGCAGCCTCACCGCGCATTGGCAGGATCTCGACGGGAACGCCGTCGCGGATCTTCAACAGGCCTCCATCGACCACCACGTCGCCGGCCTTGAGGCCCTGCATCACCTCGACCTCACCCGCCCGCCTTGCGCCGAGTTCCACCGGCGTCAGCTTGGCCAAGCTCTTCCCGTCGCCGCCTTCCACGACGCGGAACAGGAAGGCTTTGTCGCCTTGTGGCTGGACGGCCTGCTCTGGCACGAAGATCGCGTTCTGCCGCTCGGCAAGGGTGAGGCGGACACGCGCGAACAGTCCAGGCCGGAGCTTGCCACCGTCGTTCGCGATTTCCGCTCGGATCACGACGGCACGGCCAGTCGCATCGATCAGCGGATTCAGCGCGCGAACGGTGCCTAGAAAAGACTCGCCGGGATAGGCGTCGATCTCGAGCGTGATCCTCTGGCCCTGGGCCAGGGCGGGTAGGAAGAGCTCCGGCACCCTGAAGTCGACCTTGAGCGGATCCGTCTGCTCGAGATTCACGATCTTGGTGTCGGTCGTGACGAAATCGCCGGGGCTGACGTTGCGTAGCCCGGACCAGGCGTCGAAGGGCGCTACGAGCCGCCGCTTGTCGAGTCGTGCCTGGGCGAGGTCGACGAGCGCGTTGGCCGTCCGCAGAGCCGCATCGGCCTCGTCGAGGGCGCGCTGCGTCCCCGCATTGTTGCGCCGCAACTCCTTCGCGCGCTCGAAATTGCTGCGGGCGAGAATCTGCTGCGCCTGAGCCTGGGCCAGCTCGGCGCGCTCGACGGAGCTGTCGAGCTCCACGAGCACGTCACCCTTCGCCACTCGCGCTCCCTCGACGAAGTTGATCGTGGCGATCCGTCCATCCACCTCAGGCCGAAGCACGACCGACTCGTTCGAGATGAGCGTGCCGACGGCGTCGATCGTCGTCTCGGCAACACCCACCCGGACCGGCTGCGCCTCCACCGGTACTGGCCCATCAGGTCCGCCGTGCCCCGGACCACCGGGCGGCCCCGCTTCCTGCGCCGGGAGCATCACCAGCCACCAATAGGCAGTGGCGCTGGCGCTGCCGACCAGGAGGACGACGATGATCGCCAACAACGAGCGCAGCAATCCGTATCCTCCGCGCGGCGTCTCCGGCCACCGCGATCAGGAGTTCATCGAACCCCAGAAATCATCGTTCGACTTGGCGTACTTCATCTTGTCGAGCAGGAACTCGACGGCATCCACCGTACCCATCGGATTGAGGATACGACGCAGCACCCACATGCGCGTGAGCGTCGCCCGATCCACCAGAAGCTCTTCCTTCCGGGTGCCGGACTTCTGGATGTCGATCGCAGGAAAGACCCGCTTGTCCGCGATCTTCCGGTCAAGCACGATCTCCGAATTGCCCGTGCCCTTGAACTCCTCGAAGATCACCTCGTCCATGCGCGAGCCGGTGTCGATCAGCGCCGTGGCGATGATTGTCAGCGACCCACCGTCCTCGATGTTGCGCGCCGCGCCGAAGAAGCGCTTCGGCCGCTGCAGCGCATTGGCGTCGACACCGCCGGTGAGCACCTTGCCAGAACTCGGCACGACGGTGTTGTAGGCACGGGCGAGGCGGGTGATCGAATCGAGCAGGATCACGACGTCACGACCATGCTCGACCAGCCGCTTGGCCTTCTCGATCACCATTTCGGCGACCTGCACATGGCGCGTCGCCGGCTCGTCGAAGGTGGAGCTCACCACCTCGCCACGCACGGTGCGCTGCATGTCGGTCACCTCCTCGGGCCGCTCGTCGATGAGCAGCACGATCAGGAAGACCTCTGGATGGTTCGCCATGATGGCGTGGGCGATGTTCTGCATCAGGACCGTCTTGCCGGTCCTGGGCTGCGCCACGATCAGCGCCCGCTGGCCTTTGCCCAACGGAGCGACGATCTCGATGATCCGGGTCGAGGAGTCCTTCTGCCCGACAACCTCGAGATTCAGCTTCTGGGTCGGGTAGTAGGGTGTCAGATTGTCGAAATGGACGCGGTGCCGCGCCACCTCGGGCGTATCGAAATTGATCGTGTTCGCGCGCAGCAGCGCGAAGTAGCGTTCGCCTTCCTTGGGTGCCCGGACCTGGCCCTGCACCACGTCTCCGGTGCGCAGCGCGAAACGACGGATCTGGGACGGGGACACGTAGATGTCGTCGGGCCCGGCGACATAGTTCACGTCCGGTGACCGCAGAAATCCGAAGCCGTCCTGCAGGATCTCGAGCACGCCCTCGCCGTTGATCGGCACATCGGTCTCGGCGAGCCGCTTCAGGATGGCGAAGACGAGATCGGATTTCTTGAGCGTGCTCGCGCTGTCGACGCCGAGTTCCTCGGCGTAGCGCAGAAGTTCGGCCGGGGAACGGCGCTTCAGCTCGGTGAGGTTGACCGCAGGCAGCGGCTCGCGAGGCGGTGCAAGCTCGCGCGGCTCGACCGGCTCGCGATATTCAGCAGGCTCGCGCTGATAGCCGTCGCGATGAGATCGATGCTCGCGCGGCTGGAACTCGCGGCCGCCCTGATCGCGCTGGCGTTGCTCGCGGGGCCGGAATTCCCGTTGCTGCTCGCGGGGTTGATCGCGAGGTTCTCGAGCCTCGCTGGGTGGCTCAACACCGGGCGCGAGTACCGGAACCGCTTCCTCGATCAGCCGAAGAGTGGCCTGCTCCAGCGACGCCTCGGGCTGTTCGGGCGGCACCTCGCGTTGGCCGTTCGTGGCTTTGCCCTGCGCCGTGTGCTCGCTCGCCGGGGGCCGGCCACGGCGACGCCGCGGCGGCGGAGCTGCGGCAGGGATGATGTCAGCCAGGGACTCGCCGGTGCCCGAGGTCTCGTCGTTCGAATCAGTCATGCCACGCTCGTCGATACGCCGCGCCGAAGCGCGAGGGGGAGAGAGGTTTCAGGCTCAAAACGGCTTCAACACGGCCAGGAGCACAATGCCGATGAACAGCAGGGTCGGGGCCTCGTTGAACACTCGATACCAAACCGCGGACTTCGGCCGCTCGTCGCCCTGAAATCGGCGGACATGAGATGCCAAGATGCCATGGCAGGCGAGCATCAGAGCCACCAGCAGGAGCTTGCCATGCAGCCAGCCGTCGCTCCATTGCCCTTGGATACTCGCGAGCAGAATCCCGGCCAGCAAGGTGACGATCATGGCTGGTGTGGTGATCGCCTTCAGCAGGCGACGCTCCATGATCTTGAAGGTCTCCGAAGCTTCGGATCCCGCCGGTACGGCGGCATGATAGACCATCAGACGCGGCAGATACCACATCCCCGCCATCCAGGCGGTGAACGCCATGATATGCAGCGACTTGAGCCACAAGGCTCCATCCATGGAGAAACCTGATCTTCGGTAGGATAGCCGGGGCGTTGGGCGGGTCCGCGATCGCCAAGACGGCCACGGCGCGGACGTCGCGACGATCTCAAGGCGGCCTGGGCAGGCTCAATGAGCACGAGCCAGACCTTCAATGGCTCATCCTTCGAGCGATTTCAAGTAGTCTACAAGCCGCGCGACCGATTCTGGCGGCGTCTCCTGCATGACGCCATGGCCCAGATTGAAAATGAAGGGCCGGTCTTCGTAGCCCGCGACAATTCGCTGCGCCTCGGCACGGAGGCTCGCCTCATCGCCGAGCAAAGCTACGGGATCCAGATTGCCTTGAAGACAGAGAGCAGGATCGTGCCGCAGCGTCCGTGCAGCCCAAGAGACAGGCACGGTCGTATCGAGGCTGATCCCCTGGACCGGCACCTCGCGCGCGAACTCGACATAGGATACGCCGACGCCTCGCGGAAAGGCGATGATCGGAACGTCAGGATGGCGTCGCCGCAATTCCGTGACGATCCGCCGGGTCGGTCCGAAGCACCATCGCCGCAACTGCGGCTCCGGTAGCACTCCCGCCCAGCTGTCGAACAGTTGCAGTACCTCGGCCCCCGCGTCGACCTGGGCGGAAAGATAACTCACGATGGAATCGGCAAGAAGCTCGATCAGCCCCCCGAAGATCTCCGGTTCGAGCACGGCCATCCGCCGCGCCGCGAGGAACTCCTTACTGCCGCCACCTTCGACCATGTACGCGGCCAACGTCCAAGGAGCGCCGGAAAAGCCGATCAGCGTCACATCGCCTGGCAATGCCGCCCGCAATGCCCGAACCGTTGCATAGACAGGCTCAAGGTGGGCGTGAAGGTTCCTCATGCTGAGCCGAGCCAGGTCGGCCCCGTTCCTCAATGGCGAGAGCTGCGGCCCTTCTCCTTCCACAAATCTCACCTCGGAACCCAGAGCGTCCGGTACGACCAGAATATCCGAGAAGAGGATCGCAGCATCGAAGCCGTAGCGTCGGATCGGCTGCAGCGTGATCTCGATCGCTAGCTCGGGCGAGTAGCAAAGCTCGAGGAAACCACCCACCGAGCGCCTGATCGCACGATATTCGGGCAGATAACGTCCTGCCTGCCGCATCAGCCAGACGGGCGGCCGCGCTCGCCGCTCGCCGCTCAATGCCGCGAGCACACGCTTGGTCTGAATGCCGCTGCTCGATGCCATGGTCGACCGATTCTCGTCGCCGCAAGGGATCTCCGCCTCCTCCTCCATTAAGGATTCTTGAATCCTTGAGGTGGTGGAGGTTGGGTTGTGCGAAGCTGGGATTAGCGACGTTGCCTCGTCTTGTCCCCAGGAATTGAAGCACCGGGATGAGAGACGGCCAGGTTCGCTCGACTCGGGGATGATCGGTGCTGACCTAGGCGAATCAGACTGGCGGGCAGCCTCGCGGCTGTGCATAGATCGTGGATCGACGAGGAGCGAGCGTGATCCCTCTCGGCCTGTCGAAAAACCACCATGGGTGACGTAGGTCGGTGCGGTAACGCGTTCGGTTGAGGTGGATCGATCTCGCCGGTCGATCGCACGCCCGATTATCCTCACCTTGTGCACCGGACTTCGCGGGTATTCAGAAGGGTTCACTCACATGCGGCTGCATGTGCATCTCATCTCGGATTCCACGGGTGAGACGGTCACCACGGTCGCCAGAGCGGCCGTGTCCCAGTTCGAGGACGTGGTTCCAGTCGAGCATGTCTGGTTCTTCGTGCGCACGCGGCAGCAGCTCGAGAAGGTGCTGGCGATCGTCGAGGTTCTCCCAGGCTTGGTGATCTTCACGCTCGCATCACCGGAGCTGCGGCATGTCCTGCAGGAGCGCTGTGTCGCCCTGAGCGTGCCGTGCGTTCCTGTACTCGACAGCGTCATGGACGCCCTCGCCGGCCTGCTCGGTTCAGCCGGCCGGCCCCAGATCGGGCGTCAGCATGCCCTCGACGAGGGCTACTTCCATCGTATCGCGGCCCTCGATTTCGCCATGCGTCACGACGACGGTCAAAGCCGTGAGGGCCTCGAGAACGCGGACGTCGTTCTTGTCGGCGTGTCGCGAACCTCGAAGACCCCTACCTGCGTCTATCTCGCCCATCGCGGCATCAAGGCCGCCAACGTCCCGCTCGTCACCGAGGGGGGGCCGCATCTCGACGATCTGGCCAAGCTGCAGCGGCCTCTCATCGTGGGCCTGACGATCAATCCCGAAACGCTGGCCCAGATCCGGCGTACCCGACAGAAGATGATGGGGCTGGAGGAGGGCGATACGGGTCAGTATGGGGGCGATTATGCCGATCTCGACCGCATCCGCGGCGAACTTGTTCTCGCCCGGCGGTTGTTCGCCCGCCACAACTGGCCCGAGCTCGACGTGTCGAAGCGGTCGGTCGAGGAGACTGCCGCCGCCATCTACCAGATGTTCCAGGCCCGCCGGCAACCTGAGCTGAAGGCGCTGGCGGAAGCGATCCCGAGGTCCGAATGGTTGGTCCCAGGGCCCTGATCAGGCTGCTCCGGACCATAGCTCCTAGTGCGTCTGCCGCGTCGAAAGTGGGAGGCCGAGCTGGAGGGGTAGCTCGGGGTCCACGGAGCCGGAGACTCCTACGCCCAGGAGCCTGACGGGAGCGCCGGGCTTGGGCCGCCTCGCCAACAGCAGCAGCGCGGCAGCGAGGATCTGGTCCCGGTGCACGATCGCCTGCGGTTCGGTGCATCGGCGCGTCGCGAGCGTGAAGTCCGCATAGCGGATCTTGAGGGTGAGGGTTCGCGCTGCGAACCGCGCACGTTCGATCCGGGTGGCGAGGTCGGTGACCAGGGCCTGGAGCGCCGCCCGCAGGGCGATCTCCGCGACGAGATCGTCCTGAAAAGTGGTCTCGACGCTGATCGACCGGCGTGGTGCGTCCGGCGTTACCGGGCGATCGTCGCGGCCCATGGCGATTCGCCAATAATGAGCGCCAAGGCGGCCGAAGCTCGCTACCAGCTCCCGCTCGGTGCGCGATTGCAGATCGGCCCCGGTAGCGATGCCGACCCGTCGCATTCGGCGGGCGGTTGCAGGCCCGACCCCGTGGAACTGTTCGATGGTAAGCGCAGCTAGAAAGGATGGTGCCTGTTCCGGACGGATCACGGTTAGACCGTCGGGCTTTCTTAGACCGGATGCCGTTTTGGCGAGAAACTTGTTGAACGACACGCCGGCCGAAGCCGTCAGTGCCGTTTCGGCCCTGATCCATGCCTTGATGTTCGCCGCGACCTCGACCGCCGGCCTCGGACCGGCCTTGGGGTTGGTGACGTCGAGATACGCCTCGTCGAGCGATGCGGGCTCGACTAGATTGGTGCAACGTTCGAAGATGGCCCTGATCCGCCGGCTCTCCTCACGATACACGTCGAACCGTGGCCGCACGAAGATGAGGTCAGGGCAGAGCCGGAGGGCACGGACCGACGGCATGGCGGAACGCACGCCAAATGGCCGTGCCTCGTAGCTTGCGGTCATCACCACGCCGCGGCCGGTCGCTGATCCGACCGCGATCGGTCGGCCGCGGAGGCCCGGGTCGTCCCGCTGCTCGATAGCCGCGAAGAAGGCATCCATGTCGATATGAATGATCTTGCGCACGTCGGCGATGCAAATGCCGTGACCGTGACCACACAAGGGTCAGCCCAACCGCCTTCCTGGCGGCGAGGTGAGCTTGCCACGCTCGCGATCCACCGCCTAGCTTCCCGACTGCTCATCAAGCGGCAGCACGGCCGGGCAATGGCTCGGCCGCGTTCGTTTCCCGGGCAGGAGGAAAGACTAATGTGCGGCCGTCGCAAGCTTCTCGGGCGATCGGCCGTCGTCGCCCTGTCGCTATTCGCCGTCAGCGGCCCCGCAGGCGCCACCACGCTCCGCGATGCGCTCGTCGCCAGCTATCTGACGAACCCGCAGCTGGAGGCGGGCCGATCCCAGCTACGACAAACGGACGAGCTCGTCCCGCAGGCGCTTTCCGGCTATCGACCCAGCCTTTTCCTCAATGGCGAGCTCACGGGTGAACGGGCGAAGGTTCGGCAAGGTGAGGATTTCGACCAGAACCGGTTCACACGCGGTGTAAACCTGACCCTGCGCCAGAACCTCTATGCGGGCGGCGGCACTCAGGCCGAGGTCAGCCGTGCCGAGAACCAGGTGCGTGCCGAGCGGGCCAGGCTTTACGCGCAGGAACAGCAGGTGCTGCTGGATACCGTCGACGCCTATACGGCCGTCTATCGCGACCAGTCGGTCCTCGATCTCGCGCTCAACAACGAAGAGCGTCTGCAACGGCAACTCGAGGCCACACGTGATCGCTTCGAGGTGGGCGAGGTTGCCCGCACCGACGTGGCGCAGGCCGAAGCGCGTCTGTCGCGCGCTCGGGCCGATGTCGAGCAGGCGAAGGCGGATCTCGCCAGCTCGCGCGCGCTCTACCAGCGGATCATCGGCGAGGCTCCAACGCAGCTCGAGGAGCCCAAAATCCTGAAGGAGTTGCCCACGACGGAGGCCGACACCCGGGCGCTGGCAGCGCAGAACCCGGACATCATCGCCGCCACGTTCGATCTTTATGCGGCGCGCGACAATGTCGATGTTCAGTTTTCGAACCTTCTGCCCAGCCTCGATCTGCAGGGTCAACTCGAATGGGCGGAGGATCCGACCGCTAACATCGAGCGAAGCCGCGGCGCGGCGGTCGGCCTCAATCTCTCAATTCCCCTCTATCAGGGTGGTGCCGAGTATTCTCGTGTCCGGCAGAGCCGGCAGCAGGTGCGGCAATCCCGTGATCAGCTCGAGACTGCGCACCGCAGCGTCCAGGAGCTGGTGACGTCCTCCTGGGAGCGTCTGCTGGCGGCGACCTCCGCGATCGATGCGTTCCAGGCGGAGGTCCGCGCCAACCAGATTGCGCTCGAAGGGGTCCAGCAGGAGGCGCTGGTCGGCGCCCGGACGGTCCTCGACGTGCTCGACGCCGAGCAGGAGCTGTTCACGTCGCAGGTGAACCTCGTCCGCGCGGAAGCCATTGAGGTCCTGGCGAGCTATCAGCTGAAGCTCGCCGTCGGTCAGCTCACGGTCGAGGGTCTCAAGCTGCCGATTCAGCCCTTTGATGCCGAGGCCTACTACGATCGCAACCGCTCGCGCCTGTTCGGCGTATCGGACTGAGGGCTCGTGCGATCACGTGGCGCGCAGACTTCATCAGCGCGATCTCTCGCCCCGCGTCGAGCCAAAGCTTCGTCCCTCGCTGTCCAGCAGGCTCTTGTCCGAGCTCGGTTCCGCCGACGCGTTCCCCGTACCCGTACCGTCCTCGCCGGGACAGCCGGCTCGGCTGCCGGCGCCACCCGATCCTGTCCCTGAATCCCCAGCGGCACAGTACCAGGGAGCCGTGACACGCAATTGCGCCACCAGCTCGGGCCAGCCCGGGTTCTCGCTGGCGGCCAATCGTACCGCGTGAGGCAGCAGCGTGCCGGCCGGCCACTCCTCGTGCCAGCTCGGCGCCTCGCGCGGCCGGCGCGAGCCCCAATAGCTGAACTTCACCGCCTGGGTCAGGCGCAGCACGGTTCGTGGATCCGCGGCTGCGACGACGGCGAGGTCGGGCTCGGAGGGGTCGAGAGCTGCCCGTCGCACATCGACCCGCCAGGCGCCGGCATCCGGCGTGACGGAAAATTCGTAAGCGGTGTAGGGCGAGCCGGCGAGATAGGGGGGCTCGACATTGACAAAGCGCACCCGCTCGGGCGTGCCCTCGAACATCACATAGGTCTGCTGGCCCACCCTGCGCATCAGGGGTTCCGCTCGCTGCAGCTCCCCGCGCAGCAGCGAGAGGCCGAGCGTGAGCTCCTCGAGCGCCTCCCTTCGCTGATCGGTGCTGCCAACGGCTCGTACCACGAAGCGCAGCGCCGCCGTCATGGTCAAGGCGATCAGCGCCAGGACGGCGAGGCTGACGAGCAGCTCCACGAGCGTGAAGCCGTGGTTGCGGTCAGCGCGTCCCGTTCCGACCACGCGGCGGCTCGACGGCAAGGGTGCTGAGGGCGAACTGCTGGTCCCCCTTTTCGACCAGAACCCGGATCAGGCGCAGCCTCACCGGCTCGCGCGGCTCCTGCTGGGCCTCGGTGGTGTTGGACGGCGACGAACTCGTCTCGGCCGGTTGCTGCTCCATGGTATCGGCCGTCGTCGTCGAGCGATCACCGAAAGAAGACGAGCCATCACCGAACGAGGATCTGTCGGCACTGCGACTGTTCGCAGAACCTTCGGTCGCGCTTGGATCTCGCGAAGCGAACGCCGGCTCCTGTGCCTGAACTGGAGCCTCGGGCAGAAGATCCTGTGGCACGGGATAGGGTTGGCTCTCGATTCGCCATCGCAATCCGCCTTCGATGTCTCCGGTGATGGCGCCCTCGGTCGGCTTCAGGTCCAGCTGGCTCCTGGTCAGCAGATTCTGGGCGACCAAGCCCAGCAGGAGGCGATCCTCGTCGCGATGTGCCGTCCGCAGACCGTTGCCCATGACCGCATAGACCCCTGACATGACCACGCCGAGAATTGCGAGCGCGACCAGGGTCTCGAGCAGTGTGAAGCCGCGTTCGGGCGCCTCCACCCGCTTCATGGCAGGGCCTGGACCGACACGCGACCGGTGAGCCAGTCCACGCTGACGGCGCGTCGACCGTCCCAGGCCGCAAGGACCACCCCACCGCCCGTCGAGGCGCCATTGGGGAAGAACAGCAGGCCATCGACGCCGAGATTGGCCGATTCGATCGCTGTCCCTCGGGGTAGCAGCGGACTAATGGAGTCTTCGTGAACAGCGGCGAGCGTGCCCGTCCGCATCGCGAGGCTCCGCTGATCACGCATCATGAGCGCCACCGACCGGCTCGTGCGATCGATGTCGGGCCGCAGCAGGTTGCGTACGCTCGGCAGCGCCATCGCCGCCAGCAGCCCCACCAGCGTCAGCACCACCAGCAGTTCGAGCAGGGTGAATCCGCGCTCAGCCGCCCCAGCTCGTGACATCGGCCGCCTCGCCGCTGCCGCCGGGAGCATTGTCCGAGCCGAGCGTAGAGAGATCGTAGGCGCCATGTTCGCCGGGTGCCCGGAAGACATAGGGTTTTCCCCACGGATCATTCGGCAGGGTCGGGCTGTCGATGTAGGGCCCCTTCCAGCCCGGAACATTGCCCGGATTGCGCAACAGCGCCGTCAGGCCTTGCTGCGAGGTCGGATAGGAGCCCGTGTCGAGCCGATAGAGGTCGAGCGCCGATTTGAAGTTCTGCACCTGGAGTTTTGCGGTGTCGGCCTTCGCGCCCCCGAGATAGCCGATCACCCTGGGCCCCGCGAGTGCAGCCAGCAATCCGAGGATGACAAGAACCACGAGCAGTTCGATCAGGGTAAAGCCGGCGTCCGCGCGGGCGGCTCTTTGGCGCCGATCCTCACGCACGTGCCTCATCGATGACTTCCTTCCGCAGTGAGGAGATGGATTCGGGCAGAAAACGTCATTCCTGTCCGGGCGCATCGTCGCCGTAGTAGGCATCGCCTTGGGGGTCAACGCCTGGAACCTCGCCTGGTGCTGGAGGAGCCTGCTCCGGTTGATCCATATTCTCGGCGGGCGCGGGCGGCGGCGGGTTGCCTCGGGCACCGACGCCGAAGATCTCGTAGCTGCGATGCTCGTCTCCCAGCGCAAGCTCCAGCCGATCCCGCTCGACCGAGGTTACCCGCCAATCCCCGACCATGTCGCCGGGCCGCAGCCGTGCCACCTCGGATGTGGCCGGAAAGGTCACCAGAGCCGCAGCCGTGCCATCCTGCGTCACGGTGCCGAAGAACCGCAGCTCCGGCTCGGCCGGGCCGCTGGGCTCGGCTGCCGGCGCCTCCGCGACCGGCTCGTCGGTCTCGGGTGGCGGGATCGGCATACGGCGGGTCGGAGAGAAAAGCGGCCGCTCGACGACGGCCGTGAACGCTTCGAGTGGCGGCAGGACGAAAGGAGCCGGCGGCTCTTCGGAAGGGGCAGCCGGATCGTCTTGCGTCGGCCGTGCCACGCTCGCCGCCACGGCAGGCGGCGGCTCGTCGCTTCGGGTCCAGAAGAGATAGGGCACCAACAGGAGCGCGGCAGCGACGAGAAGCTTGGTGGCAGGATGCCACTTGGTCACGATCTCTCACCACCCTCCAGTTTTCCGCAGCGGGTCATTAGGTGACGCGCTGCTTCGGGGTCAATAGCTGCCCCAGGCCCGCCGCGTGGAGCTAGAGCGCCAGATCATTCACGCTGAGCACAGCGGTCAGGATGGACATCACGATGCCTCCGACCACCAAACCCAGAACGATCACCGTCGCGGGCTCGATCAGTGCCACGAGACGCTGGAGCCGCGTGGCGACCCGTTCCTCGAAGGTATCGGCCAGGTGGGCCGCGACCGGCTGCAATCGGCCGCTTTCTTCGCCGACACGCAGCATCTTCACGGCGAGCGGGGTGAGAATACCGGCGGCAGCGAGGCTGTCCGCGACCGTTCGTCCAGTTCGCACCTTCGTGATCACGTCCTCCATGGCCGCCCGGGCGTGAAGGTTGTCGAGCACATCGCGACTGATCGCCAAGGCGCTCGGCAGGTCCAGGCCGCCACCCAGGCTGGTGCCGAGCGCCCGGCACAGCTGTGCCGTCACCCGATCACGCATCAGCTGACCGAGGAGCGGCACCTTGAGAAGCAGGCGGTCGGCCGCGCGCCTTGGGCCGGGGCGCCGCATGAGACGCTCGCCGAGCAGAAGACCGACGGCGAGCAGCGCCAACAGGAGATAACCCTGCTGCCGGACGAGTTCGGAGGTGTCGAGCACGATGCGGGTGCTGGCGGGCAGCGCCGCGCCGGCCTGGGCGAACATCGGCTCCATCCGGGGCACCACGACCGTGAGCAGAACCATGACCGCGCCGATCGCGGTCAGGAACAGCACCGTCGGATAGATCAGCGCGGAATTGATCTTCGAGCGCAGGGCCTCGGTCCGCTCGCGCATGGTGGCCAGCTCGCCGAGCGACGTGCCGAGGCGGCCGGACGCCTCGCCGGCGCGGACCAGACTGACGAAGAGCGGCGAGAAGTAGCGTGGCTCCCCGGCGAGAGCCTCGCTGAGGCTGGAGCCACTGCGAACCTTGAGCAGCACGCCCTCGATCGCGGCGGCGAGACCCCGGTCGGGTACCTCCTCGCGCGCCAGCGTCAAAGCGCCCTCGATCGTCTGCCCAGCGCCGATCAGCGTCGACAGCTCCCGCGAAAGCTGCGTGACGTGGCGCGCAGCGCGGGTAGCGACGACCGGCGCCGCGGCGCGCCGGTCACTTCGCCCGGCGGGCGCGGCATCGATGGGAATGAGGCCGCTGTCTTGAAGCCGCGCGATTGCTGCCGGCACATCGGCCGCCTCGAGCTCGCCGGTGACGCGCTCGCCGGTGACCGTCAGCGCTCGATAGGCGAAGTTCGGCACAGCTGCCCTATCCTACCACTCGTCGCTGGTGACGCCGCAGACCTCCTCGAGCGTCGTCACGCCAGCGACGCATTTGAGCAGCCCATCGACGAACATGGTCCGCATGCCGTTCTCTGCCGCAGCCTGCGCCACCGACTGAGTCGAGGCCCGTGCCCGGATCAGCTCTCGAATTCGCTCGTTGACTTCCAGAAACTCGAAGATGCCTATCCGACTCACGAAACCCAGGCTTTCGCAAGCCTCACAGCCGGGTGCTTCCCATAGGCGCAGATCGGCGGGTGCGTCCATCCCGGCCTGGATGAAGAAGGCGGCTTCGTCGACCGTGGCCCGCCGATCGTGCTTGCAGGCAGGGCAAAGCACGCCGACGAGGCGTTGGCCCAGCACGCCACGCAGCACCGATGCCAGCAGATAGGGCTCGACGCCCATGTCCAGCAGGCGCGCGATCGCGCCCGCGGCGCTATTGGTGTGCAGGGTGGTCAGAAGCATGTGGCCGGTGAGGGCTGCCTGGACCGCGACATCCGCGGTTTCCGGATCTCGGGTCTCGCCGACCATCACCACGTCGGGGTCGTGCCGGACGACCGAGCGCAGAACCCGTGCGAAATCGAGGTCGATCTCCGGCTTGACCTGAATCTGGGTGATTCCGTCGATCTGGTACTCGATCGGATCCTCGATGCTGATCAGCTTGTCGCTCGCCTTGTTCAGGTACCGCAAGGCGGCGTAGAGCGTGGTCGTCTTGCCGCTACCCGTGGGGCCGGTGACCAGCAGCATGCCGTGCGGTGCATTCAGGGCTCGCTTGACCTTGGCTTCCAGCTCGGGCCCGAGGCCAAGATCGGGAAAGTCCCCGCCTTGCGCGCTCTGGTCGAGGATACGGATCACCAGGCTCTCGCCATGAACGGAGGGAGCGGTGGCCACACGCAGGTCGATACGACGGCCGAGCAAGGTCAGCCGGGCGCGCCCGTCCTGGGGCAGGCGCCGTTCCGCAATGTCGAGTTTGGCCAAGATCTTGATGCGCGAGATGACCGCCGCCGAAAGCCTGGCAGGAGGAGCGCCGGCCTCGCGCAGGCGGCCATGCACGCGGTAACGCACGCGGAGATGATCTCGCGCGGGCTCGATGTGGATGTCCGAGGCATGCAGCCGCAGGGCATCGGTGAGCAGCTGATTGACCAGCCGAACCACCGGAGCTTCCTGAGCCGCACCGATCAGGTGCTCGACATCGGCACTCAGCTCGGCGCCGATATCGTCTCCGATGTCGTCGACGATCCGCTGCAGGGCTGACTGACCGGCTTCCCAATAACGCGCATAGGCCCGCTGCAGGTCCTCCAGCGCGGCGATCACCGGCACGATCTTGCGTTGCAGCGCCAGACCCACGGCCTTGATCGCATAGCTGTTGCCCGGATCGGCCATCGCCAGCCACACGGTGTCGTCCGTCGCGCGCACGGGCAGCACGGCGGTATGACGCAGGAAGCGCGGCGAGATGCCGTCCGCGAGGAGAGCCTCGCGCGGGAACGAGTCGCCGCTGACGAGCTCGAAGTCATAGTGCCGCGCCACGGCCTCGGCCCAGTCCCGGCTGCTGATCAGCCCGAGGCTGGTCACGGCCGCGGCGAGACTTTGCCTTTGCTCCTGTGCGGTTGCCGTCGCGCGGACTGCCGCGTCGGCGGAGATCCGGCCGGCGAGCACGAGGCGCGCCAGCACGGGATCGAGCTGGCGGGTCCGGGGATCCTCGAGGGCGGTGGACGAGGAGCGGGTCGCCTGCGGCTCGAGAGGCGAGGCCATGGACATCAAGGAGGGGTCCGCTTCTGAGGAACGAGACGGGATGGTCGAGGCGCATACCACCGTCCGGTTCCAATAGCCCAGAACGGCCGTCCGGGATAGCCGCCTGCGACAGCGGCGGTCGGCGGGTATGTCTGCCCGATCCTGGCGTCGCACTTCGGCGCAGGCTCTGCTAGCACTCGCCGCCGTGGCATGGGTCGGCCCTTCGTGGCCGGCCGTCTGGGCCGGAGCAACGCAGTCGCATGACATTCCCCGCAGTGGTCGCCATCGGGATCGGCGTTCTCGGCGTGATCGTCCTGATCCTGTTCGAGCTTGCCCAGATTCTTGGCGAAGGCGGGCTGAAGCTGCTCTTCTGGCCCCGTCTCAATCACGGCTATGAGGTGGCGCCCGTCACGCGACTTTCGGTAGCACCCTGGGCCTTGCTCCTGTTCGGACTCGCCGCGAACGGGGCCTGCATCCTTCTCTTTGGCCACGATCTTCTGGGCCACGCGGAGTACAGGTATGTCCCCTGGCTCGCGGCGGCGCTGGTGCCGTTGGCGCTGATCCATCTGATCGACTATCAGCGCAGCGTCGTGGCGGCCGCGTTGGGCTTCACTCTGCTGACGATGGGCACGCTCTACATGCTGCACCTCTATCATGCCTGGGTCTGGCTGCCGCTTCTCCTTCCGTTCCTGCTCTGGTCCTTGAACGGCGTCCGCGCCGTCCACGCGGACCGCCTCTTCGGTTGACGGCGCGATGTCGGCCCGTACCTACGATGCCGTGATCGATGCTCGCGGCCTGAGCTGCCCCCTGCCGCTCGTGAAGTGCCGGCAAGCCCTGATGGTTCTCGCCGAAGGTGCCCGTGTCTGCGTTCTTGCGACGGACCCTGCCGCACCTCGGGACTTCGAGGAGTTTGCCGAGGTCACCGGCCACGAGCTCGCAGACCAGCGCGTCGAGGATGGTGTTCATCTTCTCGTCGTGGTGAAGCGTCGGTAGCTGGTCTGGTCGGGCTTCCAGGCGCGCCGCCTTTAGGTGCGAGTGCACGATCGCCGCGGCAGGGTCGCAGGTTGTGCGGAGCTTGACGCCTATCCGCCGGCCGCGCATCGGTCGCCCAATCGTAGCGGCAGGGAGAACACCATGGCCGACAGGCTGGCGGGCAAGCGGGCCGTCGTGACGGCGGCGGCGCAAGGTATCGGACGGGCGGCAGCGGAGCTGTTTGCCCGCGAGGGCGCCGAAGTGGTGGCGACCGACATCGATATGGGAAAGCTCCGCGACGTCGCAGGCTGCGATCAACGTCGCCTCGATGTGACCGACGCCGAGGCAATCCGGGCTTTCGCGGGCGAGATCGGCGGCGTCGACGTACTGTTCAACTGTGCCGGTTATGTTCACCACGGGACCATTCTCGATTGTTCCGAGGAGCAATGGGATTTCGCCTTCGACCTCAATGTGCGCGCGATGTACCGCCTCACGAAGGCGCTGCTGCCGGGGATGCTCGCCCGTGGCGGCGGCAGCATCGTCAACATGAGCTCGGTGGCTTCCTCGGTGAAGGGAGTGCCCAACCGGTTCGTCTACGGAACCAGCAAAGCCGCCGTCGTCGGTTTGACCAAGTCGATCGCGATCGACTTCGTGGGCAAGGGCATTCGGTGCAACGCAATCTGCCCTGGTACGGTCGAGACGCCGTCTCTCGAGGACCGGATGCGCTCACAAGGCGACTATGCGACAGCACGGCAGGCCTTCATCGCGCGTCAGCCCATGGGCCGGCTCGGCACGGCCGAGGAGATCGCGACCCTGGCGCTTTACCTCGCTTCCGACGAAAGCGGCTACACGACGGGAGGAGTTCACGTTATCGACGGCGGCATGACCTGCTGAGCACCGGCGCGCATGCGGCGGCCGAGCTGCCGACGGAGCGGACGAGGACGATGTGGCGACTGGGGCCACTGGGCATGGCGGGGTTGGCCGTCCTCGCCGGCTGCGCAGGGGCCGAGCCACATGGATCGGCCGAAACGAGCGCGGCACGGCCGCTTTCCCAGCAGCAGACGGATTGGGCCGCCGATCTGTCGGGCTTGCTGCCCGCAATCGAGGCCTGTCTGCAGGACTCGGCCGTGGCGGCGGTCGGCGTCACCAAGGCTTGGCCGATCGCGGAGGGCCTTACGGGCGTCCGCTTGCTCACGCAAGGCGGAGAGAGAATCGACTGCGTCGCGGCTGCCGACGGTTCGGGCATCGTGCTGACCGAGAAAGTCTGGACGGTCTCGCAGCTGACCGGCGAGCGCGCCCCACTGTTCACACCCGCATCGGCGCAACGTCCGTCCGAGAGCCAATGCCTTTCGGTTTCCGTCGCGCGGGACGGCGTCGGGCAGGTCGTGGGCTGGCTATCCTACGATGTGTGCCGGCAGCCCCGAGCCGCCCGCCCATCGGCAGCGGCGGAGCCGAGGTCTCCGGCGAGAAGGAACGGAGGAAGCGGCTGACGATCTGGGATTTTGCCATGCCAAGTGCGGGCGAGCCGACACACCGGCCTGGTGCCTGCTCGTTGCTGTGCAATGGCAGACCTCGCCTATCGGTGTACATACGGGGGAGCGGCTCTACGCGAAAGGCCGTGCTCCATTCGGCGGCGATCTGAAGGCGCCATTCGCTTGGACCTGTCGCGCCGCCAGCCACTCTGCGAAGGAACTCAGTGGACATGAAGCGCAAAGCCGCGGCCCTCCTGGCCCTGGCACTCCCATTGGCCAGCTGCGGCCCCACCCAGGATCAGCTCAAGCAGGCCGGCTGGGATTGCCGGGAGCGCAACTATGACGCGCCCGAGGCAATCACCGCCTGCGAGCGCCTGCTCAGCCAGAGCCCACCGCAGGATCAGAAGGCCGCATATCTCGCGGCGAGGGGCGTCGGTTATGCGCGCACCGGGCAGGAGGAGCAGGCCAAGGCTGACATCGACGCTGCCCTCGCCATCGAGCCGCGCCTGACTACTGCGCGATTGCAGAGGGCCAAGCTGGCCGAGAAGGCCGGGGACGTCGTCGCCGCCAAGGCGGATTATGACGAGGCGCTAGCCGAGGGCCCTTGGCTCGTGGACGGGCTGATCGGCCGAGGCCGACTCCAGCTCGAGTCGGGAGATTATGGCGGAGCTGTTCGCGATCTCAGCGAGGCGGTGAAGCTTCGCCCGGAACGCGGTGACGCCTGGCTGCTGCTCGGTACCGCCCACCGCCGTTCGGGAGATGCGGCCGCCGCAGCCCATGATTACGGCCAGGCGATCGAGCTGCGACCGGAAGAGGCGAATGTCCGGCTCGCGCGCTCGGCTGCCTTGATGCAGCTCGGCGACTATCCGGCCGCCCTTGCCGATGCGGACGCCGCCATCAAGCTCGCGCCCAGCTCGGCAGAAGCCTACACCCAGCGCGGCAGGATCGAGGCAGCAAGCGAGCAGCTCGACCAGGCCATTGCCGACTTCAGCCGTGCTCTCGAGCTCGATTCCGGCCTTGCCGACACCTACCGCTATCGCGGCAACGCCCAGGTTCAGAAGGGCGATCTCGACGCGGCGATCGCGGACTTCACCCAGGCGATCGAGCGGGCGCCCGATCTCGCGTCCGCTTATCTCGGCCGCGCCGACGCGCTCGCCAAGAAAGGCCAGGATGAGGCAGCACTCACGAGCTTCGATGAAGCCGTCCGGCTCGACCCCAACAATCCGATCGGCTACGTGGCGCGCGGCAACGTGCTCGTGCGCCTGAACCGCTCCGAGGCGGCAATCACATCGTTCGACCGGGCGATTGCCCTCGATTCGAAGCTGGCGGCCGCCTTTTACGGTCGAGGGCGGGCAAACTTCCTGCTCGACCGGCAGGCGCAGGCAAGAAGGGACTTTGCCGAGGCCCTGCGCCTGGACCCGAAAATGGAAGCTGCGCAGCGCCAGCTCGACAATCTCGCTCGCGCGGCGGCCCGTCAGACCTGACGACGGTCAGAAGCCTCACTTGCGAAGCAATGCGCCGAAGTTGCGCTCGGGGTCGAGTTCCGGCGCCGGGCGGCCGAGCGGCCGAGCCGCTGGTCCGCCGGCACGGGGAAGGAAACGGCCGGAGCCGAGCTCAGCGGTAAGTGCGCCGTCGTACGCGATGATCGCACCGCGCCGCAGGACGGTGGCGGGCCAGCCTTTCAGCGGGCGGCCCGCATATGGTGTGTATCCGGCACCATCGTGGCGCGGTCCCTGCTCGATCTCCACGGTCTTCTCAGGATCCCAGAGGACCAGATCCGCATCCGCACCGACAGTGATGTCCCCTTTTTTCGGGGCAAGTCCGTAGAGCTGGGCGGGCGCGGTTGCCGTCAGCTCGACGAATTTCTCGACCCCCATGCGCGCGCGGCTGACCATCGCATCGAACAACACCGGCAGGCGCAGCTCCAGGCCGGGCATGCCGTTCGCGATCTCCTTGAAGTGCGCGTCGGGACCTTTGGCGAGCTTGCCGCTCGCGTCCATGCGGTAGGGTGCGTGATCCGAGGACACTGTCTGCAGCGCGCCGATCTCGAGCGCCCACCAGAGGGCCTCCTGGTCCGAGGGCTCGCGCAGCGGCGGCGAGCACATCCACATCGCCCCTTCCAGCCCCGGGCGGTCGAGGTCGCGAGCGGTCAGCGTCAGATACTGCGTGCAGGTCTCACCCCAGACCTTGCGCCCCTCGCCCCGGGCCCGATGGATCACGCCGGCGCCCTCGGCCGTGCTGACATGGAAGATCATCAGCGGCTGGTCGACCAGTGCGGCGCAGGCGATCGCCCGGCCGATCGCCTCGACCTCGCCGAGGCGGGGGTGGGAGGGCACATGATAGCGCGGCGCGCGATAGCCGCCCTCGACGAGTCGACGTCCCATCCACGTGATCATGCCGTGGTTCTCGGCATGAACGCACACCATCAGGCCATGCTGCCGGGCCGCCTCCAGAACGTCGAGGAGCTGCGCGTCCTCGACCCTGAGCCGATCGTAGGTGAGGAAGACCTTGAGCGAGGCATGGCCGGAGCGGGCGAGCGGCGGCAGTTCCTCCGCCAGCACCTCGGGCCGAGGGTCGCACAGGATCATGTGGAAGGCATAGTCGACCACCGCCCCACGCCGCGCAGCCTCGTGATAGTCCTCGACCACTCGCGTCAGACTCGTCCCGACATGCTGGGCGGCAAAGGGAATGACGGTCGTCGTGCCGCCCAGCGCCGCCGATGCCGTGGCGGTGGCGAAGGTGTCGGCGTTCATGAGGCCGGACGCGGTCAGCTGCTCGATATGGCAGTGGCTGTCGACGCCGCCGGGCAGCACGAGCTTGCCGCGGGCGTCGATCTCGGCTCGCCCTGCCGGCAGATCCTTGCCTAGGGCCGCCACCTGCTCGCCGACGATCCCGATGTCGGCCCGGAAGACGGAGGTGGCGGTCCCGACGGTGCCATCGCGGACGACGAGGTCGAACATGCTCATGACGCAGCCGCGCTCAGGGATGGAGAAACGGTCGACGCTTAACCGGCGGAAACTGCCCGGTCGAGCCGTGCCAGAAGCAGATCGACCTCGGCGCAGGTCTCGGCCGACAGGGACGGCGCCGGTGCCCTCAGGTTCGGCGTCGCAAGCGCGCCACGGCGCCAGAGGACGTATTTACGCACGGCGAGGCCCAGCCCCGGCTGCTGTTCGTAGCGCAGGAGCGGCAGGTAGGGATCGTAGGCGTCGAGCGCCTCCTCGATCCGCCCCGCGCACCCGAGGCGGCAGACTGCGACCAGCATCTCGGGGAAGGAGAACCCGGTCATGGCACCGTCGGCACCTCGCCCGAGCTCATGCGCAAGCAGGATCCCGCCATGACCGCACAGGATCGAGAGACGCCGAGCGCCCTCCTGTTCCTGGCGTCGGAGCGCGGAGATCTTGTCCAGTCCTGGCCAATCCTCATGCTTCAGGACCACCATGTTCGCGCACGCCTCGGCGATACGGCGGACCAGACCCGGGCTCATCGGCGGTCCCCCGGCGAGCGGAAAGTCCTGGAGCACCCACGGGATCGCGCCGAGGCAGGCCGACATCTCACGGCACCAGCCCAGGATGGCATCGTCGCCACGAAGATTTCCCGGCGGTGCCACCATCACTCCGGCGGCGCCGAGGTCCATCACCGTTTGCGCAAGCTCGGTCGTGCTCGCAAACCCGGGGCTCGACACCCCGACCACGACCGGCAGCCTTGTCCGGCCCAGGACGCGTCTGCAGACCGCCAGGGATTCGCTCTGTGTGAGCTTGGGAGCTTCGCCGAGCTGGCCCAGAATGGTCAGTCCGTCGACGCCAAATCCGGCATACCAGTCGGTCAGTCGGTCGAGTCCTGCGAGGTCGACCGAGCCGTCTGCGGCAAAGGGCGTTGCCGCGATGATGTAAACGCCCGTCGCATCGGCTGTCAGCATCACGATCCATCCCTCACGGCGGAGGGCCGACCCGATCCGCGATCAGCGGCTCCTCCGGTCCGGCGGCGAAGCCGAAGTAGGCAGCGACAATGGTGATCAAAGCATGGAGCCATGCGTCGTGGCCGTAGAGCGGCAATATCCCGAGCACGGTGCCGAGGCCCGGAATCGAGCCAACCACCGCCACCACGGCGTACACGACCGCCGTCAGCTTGGCAAACGAGCGCGAGCGCAAAGCTGTGTGTGCTCAAGGATCTCTCCGCCCGCCTACCGCCGGCGGGCCGCGGTAGGCGGGCGAGAACGCATGCTGGCGGAGCGGGTGCCGCGGCTGCTAGGCCGCCGGTGCCGCGTCGTCGATCTCGAAACAGGCCTGCAGCCTACCCTGCCAGCTGTCGAGCCTGAGGCGCCCCGCGAGCTGCAACGGCACACGCGTCTCCAGCAGCTCGCGGCCGAGCGGCGTCGAGCCGCATCGGAACGCGATCGCCTTCACTCTGCCGTCGACCGCGCCGGTCAGGACGCAGCTGACATGCCCGTCGCCGACGATTCTCGCCTGCATCACACGGGCATCCGTCAGGGCGAATGCCGGCTCCATGTTCCCCGCGCCATAGGGAGCCAATCGAGCCACCTGCTCGGCGAGCACCGGCTTCGCCGCACCGACGCTGAGCGCGCCGTCCAGCTCGAGCGGTCGGGGCGGCGGCACGCCTTGACCACACGCAAGCGTGAACGCCGCCTGCAGAAAGTCGTGAAATCGACCGAGCTCCATCTCTGCCAGCGTCATTCCGGCGGCCATCGCGTGGCCGCCTCCGTGCATCAGGATCCCTTGCTGGCGGGCTGCGATGACGGCAGCGCCGAGGTCGAACCCGTTGACGGAACGAGCCGAACCTTTGGCGACGCCCTCGGTGATGCCGAGGACCACGACGGGACGGTGGAACCGATCGGTCAGGCGGCTCGCAACGATGCCCACGATGCCAGGGTGCCAACCTTCCGCCGCGACCAGAAGCACGGCCCGGCCCGCTGCCAGCTGTGGCTCGACGGCGCGTTGTGCAGCCTCCAGCACCGTGCGCTCGAGTGCCTGGCGGTCGGCATTGAGCGCATGGAGCTGGCGTGCGAGTTCGGCGGCCTCATCGAGCGTATCCGTCGTCAACAGCCGCGCGCCCAGATCGGAACGACCAATGCGGCCGCCAGCGTTGATCCGTGGGCCGAGCACGTAGCCGAACTGGCGCGCGTCGCTGATGCCCTGGAGGCCAGCGGCTGTCGCCAGGGCAGCAAGGCCTGTGACGCCCGCCGAACGGGACACCTTCAGGCCTTGATGCACGAAGGCACGGTTCAGCCCCGCGAGCGGCACCACGTCGCAGACCGTGCCAAGGGCGACCAGATCGAGCCAGTGAAGGAGCGGTGGCTCCGCACGATGCCTGTATACGCCCCGATCGCGCAGGATCCGCGTCACGGCGACGAGGACGACGAACGTCACGCCGACCGCGGCGAGATGGGTGAGAGGGCTCGTCTGATCGACACGGTTGGGATTCACCACCGCCAGAGCCTGCGGCAGGGTCTCCTCAGCGGCATGGTGATCGATCACGATGACCTCGAGCCCGCGTTCCGCCGCTTGGCTCAAGGGATCAAAGGCGGTTGTGCCCGTATCGAGAGTGACGATCAGCCGGCAATCCTGGGCCGCGAGTTTGCCGAAGATTCGAGCGTTGGGACCGTAGCCGTCGCGCAGGCGGTCCGGAATCTCGAACACCACCGGAACGTCGTGAGCCCGGAGATAGCGCGTGATCAGAGCCGTTGCGGTGGCGCCATCGACGTCATAGTCCCCGACCAGCCCGACCATCTCACGATCGAGGATAGCATTCGAGAGCCGTTCGGCGGCCCTGTCCAGATCGTGCAGGTGCGATGGATCAGGCAGCCAATCACGCAGCCGCGGAGCCAGGAACGCCCCCGCCTCGACAGGTCCAACGCCTCGAGCCGCGAGCACGCGGCCCAAGATCTCGGGAACTCCATGCTGCTGGCTGATGGCGAAGGCCGCGGCTTCATCGCAGGGGCGCAGCCGCCAGCTACGCCCGAGTACGCTGCGCTCGACCTCCATCCAGCAATCCTGCCGCCGTGCCTGGGCGATATCTAGGCCACCGAGCGGGCCGTCCCAAGCCTCAATAGGTCACGCCGGGTGCGGCTAGTAGATCATCCCCAGTTCGAGCTGGGCCTCCTCGGTCATCATCGAGGGATTCCAGGGCGGGTCCCACACCACCTTGACCTCGCAGCCCGACACACCGTCCACGGCCGCGACCTTGTGCTCGACCTCGCCGGGAAGTGTCTCGGCGACGGGGCAGTGCGGCGAGGTGAGGGTCATCTCGATCAGAACGCGATCGTCGTCCTCGACGTCGACCTTGTAGATCAACCCCAGCTCGTAGATGTTCACCGGAATTTCGGGATCGTAGACTGTCCGCAGCGCCTCGATGATCTGCTGGCCGGTCTCCTCGACCCGAGCCTGACGGTCTTTGGTGGCTGCGTCCTCGGGGGCGTCGGCGAGAATCGCCTGGGCACGTGCCATTGCGCTATCCACGGCACCTTCCGTCATTGCAGCATCTCTCCCGCCCGCCGAAGGCTGGCTACGAACGTATCGATGTCCTCAAGGCTCGTGTAGAGGCCCACCGAGGCCCGGGCACTGGCACCCAGCCCGAAGCGCTCGTGCAGCGGCATCGCGCAATGATGCCCGGTACGGATCGCGATGCCGTCCAGATCCAGCAGCGCCGCGAGATCCTGCGGATGCACGCCGTCCAGGGCGAAAGTCAGGACGCTGCACTTCTCGGCCGCGGTGCCGATCAGGCGCAGGCCGGGGATCTGGTTGATGGCGCGCGTCGCATGGGCGAGGACCTCCGCCTCGTGCGCTGCGATGGCGTCCAGGCCCAGCGACTCGACATAGTCGACCGCTGCGCCGAAGGCGACGATGCCTGCGATGTCGGGCGTTCCAGCCTCGAACTTGAACGGGATCTCGTTCCAGGTCGTACCGGCGAAGCTGACGCGGTCGATCATATCGCCGCCGCCCTGGTAGGGTGGCATCCCTTCAAGCCGCTCGGCCTTGCCGTGCAACACGCCCACGCCCGAAGGGCCGTAGAGCTTGTGGCCCGAGAACACCAGGAAGTCGGCGTCGAGCTCCTGGACATCCACCGGGAGATGCTGCACGGCCTGCGCCGCATCGATCAGGATCGGCAAGCCACGCTCGCGGGCGATGCGCACGATCTCGTGGACCGGATTGACCGTGCCCAGGACGTTCGAGACCCAGACGAGGGCGATCATCCGCGTACGTCCGTTGATGCGCTCGACAAGCGCATCCAACGGCAGTTCACCGCTGTCGGTGACCGGCGCCGCCACAACCCGCGCCCCGGTAGCTTCGGCCACCATCTGCCAGGGTACGATGTTGGCGTGATGCTCCATCTCGGTGACGAGGATCTCATCGCCTGGCTGCAAGCGGGGCCGGAGGAAACTCGCCGCAACCAGATTGATCGCCTCGGTGGCGTTGCGGGTGAAGACGATCTCTCGCCAGTCGGCGGCGTTGACGAAGCCCTGCACCTTGCGCCGGGCGGCGTCGTGGGCCGCAGTCGCGCGCTGGCTCAGATCGTACACGCCACGATGGATGTTGGCGTAGTCCTGCTCATAGAAGCGATTGAGGGCGTCGATTACCTGACGCGGTTTCTGGGCGCTGGCCGCGGTGTCCAGGTAGACCAACGGCCGATCGTTCATCCGGGTCGCCAGGATCGGAAAATCCCGGCGCACCTGGGCAACGTCGTAGCCCGGGGAAGCGACTCTTGCGGCGACCGCGCTCACACCAGCTCCTCGAGGCTGGGGCCGCCCGGAAGCCGCTTGGCGGCGATCTCACGGACATGATGACGGACGGTCGGATCGGCGAAGCGATCCACGACCTCGGCGGCAAAGGCGAAGGTCAGGACGCTCTCCGCCACTTCGCGCGAGAGGCCGCGTGAGCGGAGATAGAACAGTGCCGTCGGGTCGAGGTCGCCCGAGGTGGCGCCGTGGCTGCACTTCACGTCGTCGGCATAGATCTCGAGCTCGGGCTTGGTGTCGATCTCCGCGTCATCCGACAGCAGCAGGTTGTCGTTCTTCTGATAGGCGTTGGTCCTCTGCGCGTCCTGGTGAACGATGATCTTGCCCGCGAACACGGCGTGCGCCCGGCCGTCGATCACGCCCTTGTAGAACTGGTCCGAATGGCTCTCGGGCGCCATGTGATGGACGCGGATCAGATTGTCGACATGCTCACCCCCCTGGGCATGGTAGAGCCCGCTCAGCACACACTCGACCCTGCGGCCGAGAATGCGGGCCTCGGTCTCGTTGCGCACCAGCCCGCCGCCGACCGTGGCGGCCGTCTGGGCGAGCCGCGCACCGTCTTCCAGCCTGACGTAAGCCTTGCCGATCTGGGTGCATTCGGCCGTCACCAGCTCGACGCGGTCATGCTCGAGCAGGGCGCCCGGCCCGAGATCCAGCTGGCTCACGAGATTGGTCAGGCTGGCACCGCTGCCGATCCCGACATGGTTCTCGATCAGGCGCAGCCGGGCACCGGCGCCGAGGCGGACCACGATCCGCGGGTGGCTCATGAAGGCCGAGGCTTGCCCGACGGTCAGGAACAGGAGCTGCAGTGGATCTTCGGCATCCGCGCCGTCGTCCAGCTCGATCCAGGCACCTGCCCCGGCGAATGCGCCGTTCAGCGCGGTGAAGGACCGATCGTCCTCCACGATGGCCAGGGTCTGTGCGACCCGGTCCGGCTCCTGCTGCAGCGCCTTTGGCAAACTCTTGACCCGCACGCCGCGCGGCAGGCTCCGCGCATGGCTGAGTTCCGGCACGATGTGGCCGTTCACGAAGATCAGGCGCCGCGCCTTGTGCCCGCCCAGAAGATAGGGGCTGATCGCGTCGAGGCCGACACCGATCCTGGGCGCCATCGCCAGCGGCACGTTCGTCGTCTTGACAATGTTGGTATACTTCCAGTCCTCGGCGCGGACCGTCGGTATGCCCTGCTCGACGAAACGCTCGTAGGACGCGCGCCGCCATGGACGGAGATCTGGGCCAGGCAGAACTTCCTGCGCCTGGGAGAACGTCGTCCCGAAGGCGGGCAGCGGCTCGACCGCACTGCGGCTGACAGCCATGTCCTCAGGCTCCGGCCCGCTGCTCGGCGAGCTCCGGGCCCAGCACGCCGGCATAGCCGACGGCCTCGAGCTCGAGCGCCAGATCCTTGCTGCCGGTCCGGCGGATCTCGCCTTCCGCCAGCACGTGGACCTGATCGGGCACGATATAGTCGAGCAGCCGCTGATAGTGGGTGATGACGAGAAACCCGCGGGTCGGATCGCGAAGCGCGTTGACGCCGTCGGCGACGGTGCGCAGGGCATCGATGTCGAGACCGGAATCGGTCTCGTCCAGAATGCACATCCGCGGCTCCAGCATCGCCATCTGCAGGATCTCGTTGCGCTTCTTCTCGCCACCGGAGAAGCCGAAATTGAGATCGCGCTTCAGCAGCTCCTCGTTGACGCCGACCAGCTTGGCTTTGGCGCGCAGCCGCTTCATGAACTCGCCGGCGCCGATCTCCGCCGCGCCGCGTGCCTTGCGCTGGGCGTTCATGGCCTGACGCAGGAAGTACATGTTGGCGACGCCCGGGATTTCGACCGGGTACTGCATGGCGAGGAACACGCCGGCGGCCGCGCGCTCCTCTGGCTCCATGGCGAGCAGATCCTCGCCGTCGAGCGTCACGCTGCCGCCGATGACCTCGTAGCCTTCGCGCCCGGCCAGGACGAAGGCGAGGGTGCTTTTGCCGGAGCCGTTGGGGCCCATCATGGCGTGCACCTCGCCGGCCCCGACCCGGAGCGACAGGCCATTGATGATCTTCTTTCCGTCGACCTCGACCTGGAGGTCCTTGATCTCGAGCATGGTTGCAGTCCGATATGCGTTGCGCGTCAGCCGACGCTGCCCTCGAGCGAGATGCCGAGCAGCTTTCTGGCCTCGACGGCGAATTCCATGGGCAGCTCCTCCATCACCTCCCGGCAGAAGCCGCTGACGATCAGGGCCACCGCATCCTCGGCCGACAGCCCGCGACTGCGGCAGTAGAACAGCTGGTCGTCGCTGATCTTGCTGGTGGTCGCCTCGTGCTCGCACTTCGCGGTCCGATTGCGAACCTCGATGTAGGGCACGGTGTGGGCGCCGCACCGGTCGCCGATCAGCAGGCTGTCGCACTGGGTATGGTTGCGCGCCCCTTCGGCCGATTTCAGCATTCGCACGAGGCCGCGATAGGTGCTGTCCGACCGCCCGGCGGCGATGCCCTTGGCGACGATCCGCGAGCGCGTGTTCTTGCCGATGTGGATCATCTTGGTGCCGGTGTCGGCCTGCTGGCGACTGTTCGTGACGGCCACCGAATAGAACTCGCCCACCGACTCGTCACCCTGCAGCACGCAGGATGGGTATTTCCAGGTGATCGCGGACCCGGTCTCGACCTGCGTCCAGCTGATCTTCGACTTCCACCCGCGACAGGCGCCGCGCTTGGTGACGAAGTTGTAGATGCCGCCCTTGCCTTCCTTGTCGCCCGGATACCAGTTCTGGACGGTCGAGTACTTGATCTCCGCCTCGTCCAGGGCGATCAGCTCGACCACGGCGGCGTGGAGCTGGTTCTCGTCGCGCATCGGCGCCGTGCAGCCTTCGAGGTAGCTGACGTAGGCTCCCTCTTCGGCGACGATCAGTGTCCGCTCGAACTGGCCCGTGCCGGCCGCGTTGATGCGGAAGTAGGTCGAGAGCTCCATCGGGCAGCGCACACCCTTGGGTACGTAGACGAAGCTGCCGTCGGAGAAGACCGCGGAGTTCAGGGCGGCGAAGAAGTTGTCGCCTTGCGGCACGACCGAACCCAGATAACGGCGCACAAGCTCGGGATATTCGCGAATCGCCTCGGAGATCGAACAGAAGATCACGCCGAGCTCGGCGAGCTTGGCCCGGAAGGTGGTGGCGACGGATACGCTGTCGAACACGTAGTCGACAGCCACGCCGGCCAGGATCTCCTGCTCCCGGATCGGAATGCCGAGCTTGTCATAGGTCTTGCGGATCTCGGGATCGATCTCGTCCAGCGACTTGGGCCGCTCCGCCTGCTTGGGCGCGGCATAGTAGCTGATCCCCTGGTAGTCGATCGCAGGATAATGCGGCTTCTGCCAGGTCGGCTCCTTCATCTCGACCCAGCGGCGGTATGCCTCGAGCCGCCACTCGGTCATCCATTCCGGCTCCTCCTTCTTGGCGGAGATCTGCCGGATCACGTCCTCGCTCAGACCGACCGGGACGCGATCCTCCTCGACCTCGGTGACGAAGCCGTACTTGTAGTCATGGCCGGTGAAGTCGCGAACCTGCTCGAGGGCGGTTGCCATCGTCTACTCCGTCGCGCCGGGGCGGGCACTCACGGGCGCACCCCGATCAGATGTTCGCCGCGCGGCAGGAAGGCCGCGGGGATCGCATGGGCCATCTCGTCCAGGGAGACGTCGTCCAGCGCTTCGCGGATGCCGCGATTGATCCGCTCCCAGTTCGCGCGCGCCGGGCACAGCGTCAGGATGCTGCAGTCTCCGGGCGTGGGTTCCGTGCACGAGGTGATCGCGATCGGTCCGTCCAGAGCCTCGACCAGCGCCTTGACGCTCACTGCGGCGGCCGGTCTGGCGAGGCTGTAGCCGCCCTGCGCACCGCGGTGCGAGGTGAGCAGCTCGGCCCGGGTGAGCAGCTTCAGGATCTTGCTGGTCATCGCCGACGGCACCGCGGTCGCGGCAGCGACGTCGGCGGCCGTATGCTGGCGCCCCGGATGGCGCGCCAGATGCGTCGCGATGACGATGCCATAATCCGCAAGCTTGCTCAGCCTGATCACGGTGCGTCCAGACACGGATGAGAATCAGGACCAATGCGGTCCTGTTTGCTCGTAACTTGGCCTCCAGGCCACCGATGTCAAGCGACGAAACCCCGCTCCCTGGGGCACCGGCTTGCCGGCCTCCGGTGGCGCGTCTAAGCACCCCCCGCCAGCAAGATCCAGCACCGGCGAGGAGGCGAGCCCGATCATGACCGAGGCATTGGCGGGTATCCGCGTGCTTGATCTCTCCAGGATCCTGGCGGGGCCGACCTGCACCCAGCTCTTGGGCGATCTGGGGGCGGATGTGGTGAAGATCGAACGACCCGGCGCCGGGGACGATACCCGAAAGTGGGGGCCGCCCTATGTGCAGGGCCGAGACGGCCCCACCGCCGAGAGCGCCTATTATCTCTGCGCCAACCGCAACAAGCGCTCGGTCGCGATCGACATCGCGTCGCGCGAGGGGCAGGCATTGGTCCGGCGGCTGCTCGCCCGTTGTGACGTGCTGGTGGAAAATTTCAAGGTCGGCGACCTTGCCCGCTACGGGCTGGGATGGGAGCAGCTGCGGCAGGAATTTCCGCGTCTGGTCTATTGCTCGATCACGGGCTTCGGCCAGACCGGCCCCTACGCGCCACGGGCCGGCTACGACTATCTCGCCCAGGGCCTGGGCGGGATCATGAGCATCACCGGCGACCCGGAGGGGCTGCCGATGAAGGTCGGCGTCGGCATTGCCGACGTGATGTGCGGCATGTACGCCACCGTCGCCATCCTGGCCGCCTTGCGCCACCGCGACGCGACGGGCGAGGGTCAACAGATCGACGCGGCGCTCCTCGACACCCAGATCGCCTGGCTGATCAACGAGGGCACAAACTTTCTCCTGTCCGGCAAGGTGCCGCGCCGTCTGGGGACGGAGCATCCCAACATCGTGCCGTACAAGACGTTCGAGAGTGCGGACGGCTATGTCATTCTCGCGGTCGGCAATGACGGCCAATTCCAGAAGTGGTGCGACTTCGCCGAGGCTCCGGAGCTCGCAGCGGATCCGCGATTCGCGACCAACAGCCTGCGGATCCAGCACCGCAGCGAGCTCTATGCCCTGATGCCGGAGGTGATGCGGCGGAAGACGACGAAAGAATGGGTGGACGGGTTGGCCGCCCTCGGCGTGCCTTGCGGCCCAGTCAACTCGCTGGACCGGGTCTTCGCCGATCCGCAGGTTCAGGCGCGTGACATGCGCTTGGACATGCCCCACGCCGCCGCCGCGGCGGGGAGCGTACCCTTGATCGCGAATCCATTGAAGATGAGCGTGACCCCGCCCTCCTACCGGCACAGCCCGCCGACCCTGGGCGAGCATACCGATGAGGTCCTGCACGAGCTGCTCGGCCTCGATCAGGTCGAGCTTGCGCGTCTGCGCGCAGCTGGCGCGATCGGCTGAGCCTATCGGCGCTGGCGGAAGAACCCCCGCAGCAGCGCGCCGGAATGGGTGGCCGCGATGCCGCCATAGACCTCGGGCCGGTGATGGCAGGAGGTGCTCGCATAGATCCTGGGGCCGTGGTCGATGCCGCCCCCCTTGGGATCCTCGGCACCGAAATAGATCCGGCGCAGGCGCGCAAGGCTGGCGGCCATGGCGCACATCGGGCAGGGCTCGAGCGTCACGTAGAGGTCGCACCCGACCAGCCGCGGCGTGCCGAGCCGCACTGCGGCGGCGCGGATCACCAGGATCTCGGCATGTGCCGTCGGATCCGATCGCTCCTCGACGCGGTTGCGATCCTGAGCCAGAACCGTGCCGCCGCTGTCGACGATGACGGCGCCTACCGGCACCTCGCCCAGAGCCGAGGCCGCTTCGGCCTCCGCCAGCGCCCTGTCCATCGGCGAGGCCTCAGCGTCCGAGTGGCTCCTGGCCGAAAGAGACCTCGACATCACTCCCTCCCTCAGGCGGCGCAGCCATCGCCACCTCGAATCGGGCAACGCCGCCCGGGGCCAGTGCCGCTTCCGGAGGGTCGAACAATCCGTGCTTGAGCTCGCGCCGCTGCGCATCGAGCACCGCCACACGGATCGGCGGCACCGACCGGGGCTGGGCCGAGATATTGGTGATTTCGCCGGTGACCACCAGTACGGGGCGGCCTTCCGCGTCTCGCCGCTCCGAGGCGAGGCTGCGGAACTCGATGCCGAGGGGGACTTCGAGTGAAAGCCCGAGGCTCTGGTAGAACGAGATCATGGCCGGGACGCGGCTGGCGATTTGATCGCGGCTCGCGACCAGCGCCGCCAGCAGCAGCGCGACCAGGACTCCGGCCAGCACGACGGTGAGGCTGAGCCGACGACCTGCCGATCGGGGTGCGGAGGATTCAGGCGTCGTCGCTGTCTCGGGCAGGGGCTCGCCGAATGGCTCGGCGAACCAGCGCTCGCCGCAGCTGGAGCAACGCACCGTACGACCCTTCGCCCCGAGTGCGTTCGGCTGGAGGTGGAACTGTGCGTGGCAGGCGGGGCAGGTGATGATCATGACGTCGCTCGCTGGTCGGCAGCGGCCTGACTTCCTTTACAGTTGAAATGATCGCATATCAATCTACTATATGTATATAGCCACGTCTGTGGATGCGCGAGCCCGGTCCTGCCTGTGGAACCCGAAACAGCTTCCCCGATAGCCAAGCTTCAGGACGTGGGCATGCGGTACGGTACCGGGCCCGAAGTGGTGTCCGACGTGCGCCTGCGGCTCGATCCCGGCAGCTTCCACTACCTCGTTGGACCCAGTGGTTCCGGGAAGTCTTCACTGCTCCGGGTGATCGCCCTGGCCGAACCGGTCGCGCGCGGACGCATGATCCTCTTCGGCCGTGTCACGGCGGACCTCACACGCGCCGAGCTTGGCGCCATGCAGCGTCGGATCGGCGTCGTGTTCCAGGATTTCCGCCTGCTCGATCACCTTACCGCCTTCGACAATGTCGCCCTGCCGCTCCGCCTTGCCGGGGCAGCGGATGCGCAGATAGCCCGACATGTGGGCGAATTGCTCGCCTGGCTTGGATTGGGCGAGGCGCTCGCCAAGCGCCCGCCCGAGCTGTCGATGGGGCAGCGTCAGCTCGTCGCGGTGGGCCGGGCGGTCGTCGTCAAGCCTCGGCTGCTTCTCGCCGACGAGCCGACCAGCAGCGTCGACGAGGGCCACGCACGTCGGATCATGCATCTCCTCCTTTCCCTGCACCGCGTCGGCACGACCGTGGTCGTGGCGACCCACAGCGACGGGCTGATCGAACGGCATCGATTTCCCGTGCTGCAGATGAATTTGGGCCGGCTGACAACGCGCACCAGTGGCGCCCGCGCTCTGGCGGCGTTGGCTTGAGCGCGATTCCGCGCGCGATCGCCCGCCCTCGCGTCCTGCCCCTGGGCGAGGTTCCCGCCGGCGGCGCCTTGGCCATTCTCACCGGCAGTCTGGTCTGCCTCGCGATCCTGGCTCTGGCGGCCAGCGGCAGCGCCGAGGCGATCCTGCAACGGCTTGAGACGGAGCCTCGCCGATTGACGATCGCTCTGCCTGCCACGGAAGCCGGGCAGGACGGGTCCACGCTCTCAGCGATCGTCGACCAGCTTCGCGAACTGCCCGCCATGATCGCGGTGCGCGAGATACCGGCCGGCGAGCTCGGGGCGCTCTTGCCGCCGGGCATGACCGGTTCGAACCATGCCGGAATCGCCGCTCTGCCCAAGCTGATCGAGGTCGAGTTCGCCACTCACCGTGCACCGGATGCGGATCAACTGGCGGCCCGCCTTGCGCCGGTGGCGCCGGGCGTGACGGTTGCCGCATCACCGGCCGGATCCGCCGATCGCCTGGCCGGCTTGCGCCGAGTTCAGCGTCTCGGCTGGCTCGGCTGCGGTCTGCTGCTGTCGGCGCTCGTGATCGGTGTGGCGGTGGTCGTGCGCTGGGCTCTCGCCGACCAGGCCGAGGGTGTCCGTCTCCTGCGAAGTCTGGGCGCCAGTGACAAGGATGTGTCGCACCAGTTCGAGGAGCACGCGGCCCGGGCTGCCCTGGCCGGTGCCGGCCTCGGCTCGCTGCTTGCGCTGGCAGCCCTCGCGCTGCTCGCCCTTGCCGGCCGGTTCTGGCTGGATCCGGGTTCGTTCGAGCTCCGGCTGCCCCCTGCGGACTGGCTGGGCTTGGCGGCGGTACCGGTCGGCGGCGGCCTGCTCGCCGGCTGGGTGGCGAAGCTCACGGTACGGATCGGTCTGCTGCGTCTTCGCTAGAGGTCTTGCCAAGCACCGGCCCCGCGGCTTTCCTCCTCGACATCACCTTCCGAGAAAGCAGTCCGATCAAGCCCGACGCCATGGTCCAGGTGCTTCGCTCACTGGCCTTCCAGCTGTTCTTCTACCTCTGGACCGCTGCGTTGTGCCTCGCCGTTCTGCCGGTATTTCCCTTCCTCAGCCCGGCCGCCATGCGCGCGACCGCCCGGGTCTGGGAGCGTATGACGCTGCGGGTGCTGAGCGTCGTGGTCGGCCTGTCCTATGAGGTTCGCGGCTCGGAGCGACTGCCCCAAACGCCCGTCCTGCTGGCGGCCAAGCATCAATCGGCGTGGGAGACGCTCGCCTTTCACGTGATCGTGCCCGACCTCGCGGTCGGCCTGAAGGAGGAGCTCACCCGGATCCCGGTGTTCGGCTGGTACCTGATGCGCGCGGAGAACATCCGGATCGACCGGGGTGCTGCGGCGCGTGCGATCCGATCGCTGATCACCGGGGCCAAGATCGCCGTCGGGCGTGGCCTCTCGGTGCTGATCTTTCCCGAGGGCACGAGAATGGCCCCGGGCGAGGCGCCGGACTACAAGCCGGGCGTCGCCGCGCTCTATGCCGCCCTCGACCTGCCCGTGGTGCCGGTCGCGCTGAACTCGGGTGTGTTCTGGCGCCGCCGTGAGTTCGTCAAGCGGCCGGGTCTGATCGTGGTCGAGTTCCTGGAGCCGATTCCGCCCGGCCTCGCCCGGAAGGCGTTCATGCAGCACCTCGAGCAGGCGATCGAGACCGCCACGGCCTCACTCGTCGCCGAGGCCCACGGCCGGGGGGCTGGACAGAGCGTCGGGCGGTCGGTATAGCGCGCTCGACGCGTCGCCCAGGTAGCTCAGTTGGTAGAGCAGCGGACTGAAAATCCGCGTGTCGGTGGTTCAAATCCGCCCCTGGGCACCATTCGTCTTTTGTCGCCGCTCTTCCCCAGGCATCCGGTGGCTAGAACAAGGTCGTAAAGTCCGTCCCGCCGCTTCAACGAGGAGGACGCGCGTATGCTCGTCCGTTCGCCGTCCTTGTCGGTCGTCGCGACCAGAGCGCAGGCTCGCGCCAATTGCCTGGTCGGTGCGGTGGCCGTGGCAGCCTCGCTCGGGACGTCGGTGGCGGCGGCTGCGCCCGCATGTCCCGAGGTCGCCGGCGGGGCGATCACCTGGATTGTGCCATTCGGCGCCGGTGGCGGCTACGACATCTACTCGCGGCTGATCGAGCCGCATCTCGAGGCGGCGCTCGGCACCGAGATCTCCGTGGTCAATGTGGAAGGCGCCGGTGGTGTGGTCGGCACCAAGCAGATCAGCGAGGCGGCGGGCGACGGCCGCACGCTCGGCTTGGTCAATGCTGCCGGGCTGGCCGCATCGCAGCTGCTCGGCGAGGGGACGGTTCCCAGTCTCGCGACCGACCTTACCGTGATCGCCACGCTCACCACTGGGGATCGCCTCTGGCTGGTTCGATCCGACGGGCCGATCGCCTCGGTAGAGGATCTGTTCCGAATCGCCGATGAGCGGCCGATCGTGATCCCGATCTCCGATGTCGGTGCGGCGACCTTCGTCAGCAGCGGTGTCACCGCGGCCCTCTTGGGCATCCGGCACGAGTTCGTCGCGGGCTACTCCGGCACCAACGAGACGGCATCCGCGCTGTTGCGCGACGAGGGCGACGTCGCCGACTTCGAGCTGTCGAGCGGACGAGCCAACATCGCCGCCGGTGATCTTCGGCCCCTGCTCCGGCCAGTGCGAAGCCCCGAATCGGATGCGGTGCTGGGCGCGGAGTTTCCCACATTGACCGGGGAGGACGGGCTCGCCGGCCGCCGTGCCGCCGCACAAGGGCGCGACGTTGGTCAGGCCCGGCGCCAAGCGGATGCCTTGGCCGGGGTCTCCGCCCTGGGCCGGGTGATCGTGGGGCCGCGCGGGCTCGATCCTGCTCTGGCCGCCTGCCTGCAGACGGCGGTCTGGTCGGTGTTGAACGACGCTGCGGTGGTCGACGCACTGGCCGTCGCCAAGCGGCCGATCTCCGCTCGGGACGCGGCCAGCACCCGGCAGGCGATCGAGGCGATCATCCCCGAGATCGAGCCTCTGCGTCAGATCCTGCAGGACGAGATGAAACGCCTCCGCTCGTAGTGCCGGCGCGTGTCCGGCGCTAGGCGATGACCTTACTCGACGCGGCCTTGCAGGGCTGGGCGACCGTGCTCGCGTGGCCGAACCTGGCCTATCCGGTCGTCGGTACTCTGCTGGCCATGGTGGCTGCCTTTCTCCCCGGTCTCAGCGGCGTCACCGTGATGGCGATGACCCTTCCGCTCACCCTGACCTGGGAACCGATCCCGGCGCTCCTGTTCTTCGCCGCGCTGGTCGGCGGTGGCACGTTCATGGGCTCGGTGACCGCCATCCTGTTCAACGTGCCCGGCTCGTCGCCCAGTGCCGCGACGCTCATCGATGGCCATCCCATGGCCCGCAACGGGCAGGCGCGTACGGCGCTCGCCTGTTCTGCGGCGGCATCGGCCCTGGGCTCGACCTTCGGCGTCGTCATTCTGGTGCTGCTCCTACCCTGGGTGCGCAGCCTTCTCCTCAGTTTCGGGCCGCCCGAGTTCCTGATGCTGACCGTCTGGGGGCTGGCCACCGTCGCCATGCTTGGCCAGGGCGATTGGGTGAAGGGACTCGCGGCGGCGGGCATTGGTCTCGTTCTCGCCATGGTCGGGCGCGATCCGCAGACCGCCGAGGATCGCTACACGCTGGGGCTCGACTATCTGCAGGACGGGCTGACCGTCATTCCGGTGCTGCTCGGCTTGTTCGCGTTTGCCGAGACGATCGAGATGATGGCCTCGCCGCGGCCGAGTATCGCGGGCGATCTCGGCACGGGCGCCGCGCGCGGCAGCATGCGCGAAGGCATCGCGGCCGTGTGGCGCCACTTTGGGCTGTTCCTGCGCAGCTCCGCGATCGGCACGGTCATCGGCGCGATCCCCGGTGTCGGCGGCACGGTGGCGAGCTTCGTCGCCTATGGCCATGCGGTGCAAAGCAGCCCCGATCCCGATCGCTTCGGGAAGGGTGACATACGCGGCGTCCTGGCGCCGGAGGCCGCGCATGACGCCAAGGACGGTGGCTCGCTCCTGCCGGTCCTCGCCTTCGGCATTCCCGGAAGCGAGGGGACCGTGCTGCTGCTCGTGCTGTTCGAGCAGCATGGGATCGTTCCGGGGCGCGAGCTGATGAGCGTGCATCTGCCGCTCGTGTTCGCCCTGATCTGGGCGCTATTTCTTTCCAACTGGATTACCAGCCTCGTCGGACTTGCTGTCAGCGGGCCGCTCGCCCGGATCACCGTGCTGCGCACGCAGATCCTGGCGCCCATCATTCTTTGCCTGGCCACCGTGGGTGCTATTGCCACGCGTGGGCTGATCGGCGATCTGATCGTCGCGGCCGGGTTCGGGCTGCTCGGCTATCTCATGCAGCGGCATGGCTGGTCGCGTGTTCCACTGGCGATCGGATTCGTCCTCGGCGCCGCGTTCGAAACCAATCTCCTTCTGACGCTGCGCCTGCAGGAACTTGGCCGCATCGACATGCTCGAGCGGCCGATCGTGCTTGGCCTCGGGCTGCTGATTCTGGGCACGCTCCTGCTGCCGGCCTGGCGAAGGG
Source organism: Geminicoccaceae bacterium (assembly GCA_050246385.1). Taxonomy (GTDB): domain Bacteria; phylum Pseudomonadota; class Alphaproteobacteria; order Geminicoccales; family Geminicoccaceae; genus Benzoatithermus. The sequence continues at coordinate 10,219 of JBFWWD010000008.1, read as the reverse complement.
TGCGGGCGCGATGATTGGCGCCGGCGACCTCGGGTTCACGCTCGTGCTCGCTGGAGCCGTGACGTGGACGCTCGTGGAGACGTTGCAGTTGGGTCCTGCGGCCCGATTCGTGCCTCAGGTGGTGATCGTGGTGACTCTCGTCCTGATCCTCGCGGAGGCGGCGCAACAGGTCCGCGCGCTTCGAGGAGGAGAAGGGCGCGAGCCGACCGCGCTCGCCCCGGGCGAGATCCGGGCGCTCGCCTGGGTCGTGGTGATTGTCGGGCTGATCGCCGTCGCCGGTGGTGCTGCAGGCACGTCGGTCACGCTCCTCGTCTACCTTCGTTTGGAAGCGCGTGTGTCCTGGAAGGCCGCGGCCTTCAGCGGCTTGGTAACCTACGTGATGGTCGATCTCCTGCAACGCACCCTCGGAGTGCCAATGCCCAGACCCATGCTGTTCGGCTGATCATCCGTGCGGCTGGGGTCGTGCTCAGGCTTGACGTTCCGGGGCCTTGCGCAGTGAGTGCAGGGCCAGAATCTTGGCGGCTCCGGTCGCCAAGGGCTCGCCTCGGACGATCGTCAACGTGCCCGCCTCGCGCCATCGGTCACCATAGCCATGCCCCTGTCCTCCGTTCAGCGCGGCGAGCACGAGATCGCGTGCCTCGGTCTCGTCACCCAGGGCGATCTTTGGGCTGACGCGCAGGTCTACCTTCGGCAGCCCCTGCCCGTCCTCACGTTCCACGAACTGGTAGTCGGTCGGCGCCCCGCCAAATCTTCCGGGAAGCACCTCGTCGATCAGGCGCAGGAGATCGCTGCCCAGAAAGTTCATGCCTTCGCTGGTCAGCTTCTCGTAGGATCGGATGGTGTGCAGGTGCGTGTTCAGGCCGACGCGCCCGAACGGGCAGTCGCAGGTCCGCTGTTCCATCACCGTGTGGTCGCCGCTCTCGACATTGATCAGGAGCTTGGCGGTGGCCGAGCTGAGCGTGGTGTAATAGTTGGCCTGTATCACAGTGCCGTCCGGCATGGTGTGCGGTCGGCGGACCATGGCGATCTTGTCCTGCAGCAGGTGGACGTCGTCCGCCTCGGAGCCGTCCCGGCACCGCTTGCCGATCCTGCCGACCTCGCCCATCGAGTAGTGGGCGACGGCGGTGCAGCCGACGTCGGACATCATTCGGCGTCGGGCGTCCGTGAGCGGCTCGCCGCCGAGGACGAACAGTGTGCCGGCGATGTCCAGTCCGAGCTCGCGCGCCGCGATGGCGACGCGTACCCCGCCTGAGGCAGGTGTGTTCAGGATCGGCAGACGGCCTTCCCGCTTGGCCGTTGCGAGCCATTTGGCGACCCGATCGGCCGCATCGGTCGGGGTGTGCTGTGGCCGCGGCAACGGGCGGCCGTGCCAGCGGCTGGCCGCAAGCAGGAGCTCCAGCACGAGCCGATGCCGCCAGCCGGAGCGGTCGAGCGGGGGCACCGACTGTGCGAACCACTGGCGTGGCGTCTGCCCGATGCGGCTATGACGCATGCAGATCGACAGGCCGGCGGAGAAGGGCGGTGCGGGCCGCCACAGCGCCAACGGCCGACCGTGAAGGTCTGCCGCCGCCCAGAACAGCGCCTCGTACTCGGCGTCGTTGGCATATTGATGCAGATCGACATAGACGCGCGTGCCCGTGCTGCGCGAGCCGCCGCTCTGCACCTGGATGTGCTTGGCCCCGAGCGGATTGTCGAAGAGCCTTGTCGCGCTGGGGATCTCAAGACTGCCGCGACGGATGGGCCGGCGGCCCTTGAATTCGTCGAGGCGGAGATGCACGCCCGCCTCCGCCAGTTGGGCCAAAGCACCCTCGAGACCGTCCCGCCGGATCAGCGCCCGCAACTCGTCGAGGTCGACCCCGACATGGTCGAACAGCCGTGCGTATGGGCTTTCCGGCCGACCGAAGACCGCCCGCTCGGCCAACCCAAGAAAGCGCTCCTCGCGACTGGCGAGATTCGCCTTCAACCGGGCTGCGGCCGTCGCCGCACTCACCGTGGTCGTGAAGAAGGGATCCAGATCGCGAACGAGCCGGCGCAGCAGCTTGAGCTGTGCCACCGGTCCCAGTGCCACGGACATCGCGCCCGTTCCTGCGGCCGAGTCTGGCCGGGGTTGGGCGCGGGGCGCTGCTAGATCTCGTCGCGCTCGGCGCGCTTGCGCAGCAGCTTGCGGTAGCGGCGCACCGCTTCGGCACGCTCGCGGGCGCGGCGCTCCGAGGGCTTCTCGTAGTGCCGGCGCATCCGCATCTCGCGGTACAGACCCTCGCGCTGCATCTTCTTCTTCAGCGCGCGCAGAGCCTGATCGACATTGTTGTCGCGAACCTGAACCTCGACGATGGTTCCTACTCCAGTTTTGCCGAATCCGGGACGACCGCGAACGTCCCTCGCTGCAAAGGCGGGCGTGCCCATATCACGGGTCGATCGGCTTGCCAAGCGCCAGCGGCCCTGGCGCAGGGGCGGCGAGCCGCCTATTTCCTTGCCATGACGCTGCGCAAGCTGGCCCAGCTCGGGCATCCGGTCCTGCTCGATCCCGCGGCCCCGGTGAGCACCCCGTATACGCCCGAGGTTCGGTCGCTGATCGACGACATGCTCGAGACCATGCTCGATGCCGACGGGATCGGGCTGGCCGCACCCCAGGTCTATGCGCCGCTGCGGATCGTGGTGGCCATGGAACTCGCCGATCGTGCGGAGCGCGATCAGGCGCGGCTGCATGTCCTGATCAATCCGGAGCTGGAGCTCGAAGGCGACGCGGACGAGATGGCCTTCGAGGGCTGCCTCTCCCTGCCGGGTCTCCGCGGGCGCGTCCCCCGGCATCGTTCGCTCCGCTATTGCGGTCTCGATCGCACCGGTGCAGCGGTGTCGGGCCGCGCCGAGGGGCTGTTCGCTCGAGTCCTGCAGCACGAGGTCGATCACCTCGACGGTATCCTCTACCCTATGCGCATGCGGGACTTGCGCGAGCTCGCTTTCACCGGCGAGCTCCGCCATCTCGGTGCTTGGCTCGAACGACGGGGAGCGGAGCAATGAGCGATGCCCTGGCCGAGCGCCGAGCGCTCAAGGACCGCGTTCTCGAGGCGGCACTGCTGCATGCGGCGTTCGACGGCTGGAGCCGGCGTACCCTGCACAACGCCGCGCTGGATGCGGGGCTCGACAGCGCCAGCGCGCGCCGTCTGTTCCCGCGCGGCGGCGACAGCCTGCTGGAATGGCTGGACGACTGGGCCGATCGGCGGATGCTGGGTGCGGTGGAAGGGATCGATCTCCAGCGGATGCCCGTCAGGCGGCGGATCGCTCTGCTCGTCCGATCGCGCTTGGAATCGCTGTCGGCGCATCGCGAGGCCGCTCGTCGTGCGGCGGCGGCGCGGGGACTGCCGGCGAACCTGGCGGGAACGGGCCGGTCCGTGTGGCATACCGTCGACCTGATGTGGCAAGCCGCCGGCCTGGGCGGCTCGCCAGCCGAAGGCTTCGCGTACTACTCGCGACGGGCGACACTCGCCGGGGTCCTCACCTCGACCCTGCTCTATTGGCTCGGCGACCAATCCGATGATTCGGCCGCCTCCTGGGCATTTCTCGACCGTCGTATCGAGGATGTGATGCGGCTCGGCCGCCTGCGCTCCACGGTCGAGGACTGGGCCGCTCGGCTGACGGGAAGACAGCCGTCGGCCGCCAGGGGCTGAGCGAGGTTGCCGGCGGTCAGTAGGGCAGCAGGATGTCCAGCGCCTGGGCCCCGTAGCGGGGCTGCTGCACGTCCGTGATCTGACCGCGCCCGCCATAGGCGACGCGCAGCTCGGCGATCTTCTCGTGCGCGATCGTGTTCCGCGGCGTGATGTCCTCGGGCCGGATGATGCCGGCGACGACCACCTCGCGCATCTCGAAATTGACCCGCACCTCCTGGCGGCCGCGGATCACGAGATTGCCGTTCGGTAGCACCTGGGTGATCACGGCAGCCAGGTTCATCCGGATCTCTTCCGCCCGATTGACCGAGCCGCGTCCGGTGTTGCGGCTCTGGCTGTCCATCTCGATGAATTCCTCGGGATCGACCGGCGTGCCGTCGATGCCCTCGGGGAGCGCCTTCACGGCCAGGTTCTGGAGCCCGAAAAAGCCCGGGATGCCGAGATGGTCGTCCGACTTGCGCGACCGCGTACTCTGGTTCGACCAGTTCGCATTGTCGGACATGCTGACCTCGACGGTCAGGATGTCGCCGACCCGCCGCGCGCGCTGATCACGGAAGAATCCCTTGGCTCCGGACCGCCATAGAGAGTTGGCGCCGGCGCTCGGCATCGGCTCGGGATCCGGCATGGGCAGCGAGACCGGGCGGTAGCCGGTCTCCTGGACCGGGTTGACGATCGGTGAAAGATTGGGGGGGCGGCCGATCTCGCTCAGCCGCTCGGCGATCGAGCACCCGCCAAGGCCGATCAGGAGCAGCACCCCGAGTCGGCCGGCGCCCGTCAAGGCGTGGTCGTCCCGACCACCACCCGCCGCTCCGCAACCACGACGGCACGCCGGACCTCCCCACTGGCCGCATTCCGGATGCGGATGGTCTCGCCCCGGCGACCATTGTCGAGCGCCTCGGCCGCCGACACGATCTCGAGGCTGCTGCGGCGAAACACCGTCACGGCCTCATCCCCTCGCCGGACCAGCCAGGGCTCGGCCACATCCCCCGCCCGAATCGGCCGCTGCGGGAGAAGAGTGCGCGTGGCTCGGCGGCCGACCAGATCGGCGGCGAGGATCTGGGCGTCCACCGGCAGGTCGGAGGCGAGCAGGCGCACGGACGTCAGATCGTCCGCGGCGATGATGCGCCCGCGCCCGATCGCGTTCGCCGGCACGAGCACCTCGACGGCCCGATCCACTCGACCGAAAATCATCATCGCCGACCGCTCTCCGGTAGGCAGGACAGCCTCGATGTGGCCCTGGAATCGGCCGGATTCGTTATCAACGCGGAGATCGACCAGGGTGATCCGCATCGGCACGGCGGCTTGGTTGGGCGTCTGTCCGCGCGGCTGGCGAACCTCGACCGCGATGTCTCCGTCCCTGCCCCGCCCGGCGAGCTCGCTCCGAACGAGCTCGCCCACCATGGCCTCGCTCAGCGGCGTGCCCGGCGCCAGGGTGAGCTCCGCGGCATGGGCGTGCATCGGCCAGGCGAGAGCCACGAACCAGGCGAAGATCAGCGGATGGCGCACGGGCCGACTAGCGGAGCTGGGTGACACTGGCCATCATCTCGTCCGAGGCGGAGATGACCTTGGAGTTCATGTCGTAGGCGCGTTGCGCCGCGATCAGCGCGGTGATCTCCTGGACCGGATTGACGTTCGAGCTCTCCAGAAAGCCCTGCAGCACGGTTCCCAGGCCCTCCGTCCCCGGCGGCCCGCCCAGCGCCGGCCCGGAGGCGGCGGTCTCGAGCAGAAGATTGCTGCCGATCGCCTCGAGACCGGTCTCGTTCACGAAGGTGGCGAGCTGGAGCTCTCCTAGCTCCTGCTCGTCGACCTGGCCGGCGATCTTGGCCGAGACCATGCCCTCCTGGTTGATCGACACCTCGACCGCGTCCTCGGGGATCGCGATGCCCGGGCTCACCTTGTAGCCGTCGGGCGTCACCAGCTCGCCGTCCGGACTGAGCTGGAAATTGCCGGAGCGCGTGTAGCCCAGCTCGCCGCTCGGCAGCTCGACCACGAAATAGCCGCCGCCCTGGATCGCGAGATCCAGGCTGTTCTCGGTGTTCACGAACTCGCCCTGATCGTGAATCCGGTAGACGGCCGCGGTCTTCACGCCGAGCCCGAGCTGCACGCCCGCGGGCACCACGGTGCCTTCCGACGAGGAGGGTGAGCCGATGCGGCGCTGATTTTGGTAGAGAAGATCCTGAAACTCGGCGCGCCGGCGCTTGTATCCGGTCGTGGTCATGTTCGCGATGTTGTTCGAGATGACTTCGACATGCAGCTGCTGGGCCATCATGCCGGTCGCGGCGACGCTCAAGGAACGCATGCTCGACCCTTCCTTTGACCTCCTCTTCTAGGCGGCAAACCTTTGCGGGTTGGTTAACCGGGCGCACGCGCGGTCCGCTCGATCGCCTGGCGCTCCAGGTCGTGCTCCAGCTCCAAGAGCTTCTGCGCGCCCTCGAACGCGCGCACGCTCTCGATCATGGCGGTCATCTCCAGGACCGGCTGCACGTTCGAGCCCTCCAGGGCACCCTGGACCAGCCTGGTGCTCGGCGGTGCCGGCAGCGGCGGTCCGTCCGCCGCGAACAGCCCCCCGCTCGCGTGGCGCAGGAGGTGCTCGTTCGCGAACGCGACGATGCCGATCCGCCCGAGCGCACCCTGGCGGCCCGAGATCGTGCCGTCGCCAGCGATCGTGAGTGCGCCTTCGCCGAGCGGCAGGGCGATCGGGTTGCCGCTCTCGTCCAGCAGCGCCTGCCCGTCCGTGTTCACGAGCTGGCCGTCGCGATCGACCTCGAGATGGCCTGCACGACCGTAGCGGACGCCTTCGGGCGTGGCGAAGGCGAGATAGCCCGAGCCCTCGAGCGCGATGTCGAGCGCGTTGCCGGTCTGCGTGATCGGCCCGGGCGCGAGATCGCGCGCCTGCGCCACGTCCTGCACGAAGGCGACCGATCTGCGGCCGGCGCGGATCAGCGCCTCGTCGAAGACCGTGTGCTCCGCGCGGTAGGCGGTCGTCGCGACGTTGGCGAGGTTGTTGGCGATCACGGACATGTCGCGCTGCAGTGCCGCCTGACGGCTGAGCGCGAGATAGCCGGACATCCGCATGGCAGCTCCTTTCGCAACCGCGGCCACAAGCTCGGCCAGTTAGGAGCCATGCTCTCCGTTAACAGGCCGTTAACCGCGATCGCCCTATGACCGGCTACGACGAGGCATGACGGGTCGACCGATGGCGACGAGCGGTGAGAAGACGGACGAGGCACCCGGCCGGAGGGGCAAGGGGAAGCTTCTGCTCCTCGGCGGGTTGGGACTCGTCCTGCTGCTTGGTGGCGGCGGGGCGGCGGCCCGATTTACGGGCCTGCTCGCGGGCGGTGACGCGGCCACGCCGCCGGACGTCGCAAGAGCCGAGGGACATGGCGGCGAAGAGGCCCAAGATGACGTCGGCGGCCCGCCGGCCGTCGTATTCGTCGACATGCCCGACCTTCTGGTCAACCTGCGCTCCGAGTCGCCCAAGCTCCGCTATCTCAAGCTGCGTCTGTCGCTCGAGGTCCAGGGCGAGCCGACCGCCGAAGGCGTGCGTCGCCTGATGCCGCGCATCATGGACAGCTTCCAGCTCTATCTGCGTGCGCTGAGCCTTGAGGACGTACAGGGTGCTGCGGGCATGCAGCGCCTGAAGGAGGAGCTGGGTGCGCGGGTCAATCTCGCCGTGGCGCCAGCGCGGGTCGGCTCGGTCCTGCTCAAGGAAATGCTGGTTCAATGACCGCATTGCGGCCCGGCCCGAGGTCACCGGCGCAGGATCCGGACCGGCGCACATCCTTCGTCGACCTTGTCGAATCCGCCGAGCCCGGCGAGCGCCCCGGACCGGGAGAGTCCATGGGGCATGCGGGATATGGCAGGGACCCCGGGGCGACCGACCGTCGCGAGACGACCGGCGGGATCATGTCGCTGGTCCAGTCCCGGGACATCACCTACGAACGCCTGCCGATGCTGGAGGTGGTGTTCGACCGCCTGGAGCGCATTCTCACCACCTCCGTCCGCAACTTCACCTCCGAGAACGTCGACATCAGCCTTGAGAACATCACGGCGCAGCGGTTCGCCGATTATATGAACTCCGTTCCCACTCCGGCCATGATCGCTATCTTCAAGGCGGTGCAGTGGGACAATTACGGACTGATCGCGGTCGACAGCGAGATGATCTACTCGATCGTCGATGTCCTGCTCGGCGGACGCCGGGGCACGGCGCCGATGCGGATCGAGGGCCGGCCCTATACCACGATCGAGTCCTCGCTCGTGGAACGGCTGGTGCGGCTCATCCTCGAGGATCTCGGCCAGGCGTTCGCGCCGATCACGCCGATCGCCTTCCGCTTCGAGCGCATGGAGACCAATCCGCGCTTCGCGGCGATCGCGCGGCCCGGCAATAGCTGCATCGTCTTTCGACTTCGCGTTGATCTCGAGGACCGAGGCGGTGCGGTCGAGTTCCTGATTCCCTACGCCACGCTCGAGCCGGCGCGGGATCTGCTCCTGCAGATGTTCATGGGCGAGAAATTCGGCCGCGACTCGATCTGGGAGAATCATCTGGCTCATGAGATCTGGGCGACCGAGGTCGAGTTGCAGGCCGTGCTCGAGGAGCAGACCGTGAGTCTCAACGACATCCTGCGGCTGAGCGTTGGCAGCACCCTGCGGCTGGCCGCCGGCACCGATCCCGAGCTGGTCCTGCGCTGCGGCCAGGTCGCCATGGCGCGAGGCCGGATCGGCCGCGCCGGCGACCGTCTCGTCATCCGGGTCGAACAGGGCGGCGAGCGTGAGGACGGACGTCCATGACCAGCCTGGCCGCGGATCTGATCGTCGCCGGGCTGCTCGTCCTGACCTCGACCTGGTGCGCCGTCCTCTATCGTCAGCTCCAGCGACTGCGGGTGGATCGGAGCGACGTCGAGGCCTTTCTCTCCGCGGTCGATGGTGCAGCCTGCAGGGCCGAGCTGGCGATCGCCGGGCTCCGCGACGGTGCCGCCGATGCCCAGCGTCGCCTGGCGCTCGACCAGCAGGCGCTCGACCAGCGCATGGCCGAACTCGCCCGCCTGATCGAGAATGCCGGCCGCATGGCGCGCAGGGTCGAGAGCGCGCTCCATCAGGGTGCGCGCGCCATGGCCGAGGAGGCGGTGCAGCGTGAGCGGCCGAGAGATCCGCCACACCGGCCGCCGGCGGAGCCGCGGCCCGCGGCCCCTGAGCATCGTGGTCCGAACGCCTCCACCCGATCGCCGCGACCGCGCCTCGAGGCCGAGCTGGCGAGGCTTCTCGAGCGCTTGCGGTGAGGTCGCTGTTGCGCCGAGCTGGCCTTCGCGGCCTCTCGACCCTGCTGCTCGCCGCGGCTTTGATCCTGGTTGCCGCCGGGGTCGCCCGGATCGCTTTTTCCGCCCTGGGCGGGCCGGCCGGTCCGGCGGCACCGCTCCCGCCGGCCACACGCGAGGTGAGGCCCGCCGCAATCGAGCCGGAAGCCGGACCGGCGCAGCCTTCGCCGGTGGCAGCATCACCCCACCAGGAGGAGCCCGACGTACCAACGGCGGCCGCGCTCGAACGGCTCGCCTCCGAGCTCGGCGGCTATCGGTCGACCCTGCAGGAGCGCGAGCGGCTCATCGCGACACGGGAAGCCGTTCTGGCCACGCTCGAGACCCGCATCGGCGAGCAGGTTCGACGGCTCGAACAGGCCAGTGACGAGCTGAAGCGCGGCATCGGCGAGGTGACCATCGAGGAACGCGCCCGCATCGCGCAGCTGGTGAAGGTCTACGAGGCGATGAAGGCGCAGAGCGCTGCCGTGATCTTCGATCCCATGCCGCTCGAGCTGCTGCTCCCGATCGTACGTGGCATGCGCGAAACGAAGGTCGCGGCGATCGTGGCCGAGATGGATCCGGCGAAGGCGCGGGCACTCACGGTCGAGCTGGCGCGCGCCGCCGGAAGTCCTGCCAAGCCTTGAGCGGCCTCAGCCGACCGGGCGTCGCAGATGCGCATGCATGCGATGCTCGACGATCCGGAACAGCCAGATCACGGCGAAGGTCAGCACGAGATAGAACAGGCCGGCGGTGATGAATGCCTCATAGGGCGCATAGTAGCGCGACTGCACGAGACGTGCTGCGCCGGTGAGATCGATGATGGTGACCACGCTCGCCACGGCGCTGCCGTGCAGCATGAAGATGACCTCGTTGCCGTAGGCGGGTATCGCGCGGCGGAAGGCGCTGGGCAGGATGATCCGGCGCAGCATCAGGAGCGGCGACATGCCGGCCGCCTTGGCGGCCTCGACCTCACCCACCGGTGTCACCTCGATGGCGCCACGAAGGATCTCCGTGGTGTAGGCGGCGGTGTTCAGCGCGAAGGCGAGGAGCGCGCAGAACCATGCCTCCCTCAAGAGCGGCCAGAGCAGGCTGTCCTGGATGAACTGGAACTGACCCAGCCCGTAGTAGATCAGGAACAGCTGGATCAGCAGCGGCGTGCCACGGAAGAAGTAGGTGTAGGCCCAGACCGGCTAGTTGATCAGGGGATTCTTCGAGGCGCGGGCGACCGCGAGCGGTATCGCCAGGCACTGGACGGCCACCACCGCG
>JBFWWD010000007.1:0-48285 GCA_050246385.1 Geminicoccaceae bacterium | reverse complement strand
GCGACGAGTGGTTCACCGACGAACTCGCCGAGATCGGTTCCAAGGACGGGGCACAGCAGATGCGCGGCATCTGGATCATCGAGATCGCCGAGCTCGATGCCATCGGCCGTGCCGAGGTCTCGCGCATCAAGGCGTTCCTTACCCGGACCGTCGATCGCTATCGGCCGCCCTATGAACGCTATGTCGTCGAGATCCCCCGCCAGTGCGTGTTCGCCGGCAGCGTCAACCCCGATACCTATCTCCGCGATGAAACCGGCAACCGTCGCTTCTGGCCGGTCCGCTGCGGCCGGATCGATCTCGACGCCCTGCGGCGCGATCGCGACCAGCTCTGGGCCGAGGCCGTGTCTCGCTTCCGCGACGGCGCGATCTGGTGGCTGGACGAGCCCGAGCTGATCGCCGCCGCCACCGTCGAGCAGGACGCCCGCTACCAGTCCGACGCGTGGGACGCACTGATCGAACGCTGGCTAGTGTTCGAGCGCCAGCGCATCAACCACGGCTATGCCGGCTACGACGACTGGCGCGAGGAAGAAACCAGGCGGACGACGCCTATCACGGATGTCTCGGTTGGTGAGATCCTTGAACAGGCAATCGGAATTGAGCCCGGGCGGTGGACCAAGAGCGACCAGATGCGGGTGGGCGCCTATCTGAAGGCGACCCAGTGGCGGCGATATCAGGTCCGTGTCGGCGGCGTTCGGGAGTGGCGCTACCAGCGAACCGGCAACGATGGCGGCAGCGAATGACAGCGGCAACAACGGCGGCGTCTCTCGACGAAGCGGCCCGGGTGCTGGGCACTGACGCAGAACGCTTGTTCGAGTGGCTACGCAGCAATCGATACGCCTATCGCCACACCGGTATTGGCAGCGGCCGAAAGCTCGCGTACCGGCGCTGGGTGCGCCAGGGCTTGTTCGCAAACACACCCGATCTGTCGATCACGCCGACGGGCATGTTGTTCCTCGTACGCAACTTTGAACGGCCACCACCGTAGGCCGCCGTTGGCGTACCGCCGCTCCCGAACTCTCCACGCGCCCTTCAGGGCGCTTTTTTGTGGGCGCTGTCACCACCTGTCACCACCTCGGAGCAAGGTGGTGACAAAAAAAGCCCAATCACTTCAACGCTGTCACCACTGTCACCACTGTCACCACCTTTTTTGGAGCATGTCCGCATGAGAGAGGGTGAAGGACTGAAGCGAGGATCGTGGATACATTTCCCTAGGGGAGATTGTTTTGGGCGTCGTAGGTGGTGACACTGGTGACAAATCAACTTAACCATCTGACACAGCACGATAATTTCTGTCACCACTAGGCATGAGAGGTGGTGACACCGGCGGAAGGTGGTGACAGGCGGCCAGCCGACTGCCCGGCACCCAGGAAACTCGGGGGCCGACTCCTTTCCGCTTGTCGCTGTTGGCACCGCTCCGTAGAATCAGCGTCGACCAAAGCCGAAGGCCCACACTTAGTGAGCCTCGCCATGAATATCCGTCTTGCAGTCCAAACCGCGGCGGCCGAGTTGCCGCCGCCTGCTCTTGTTGCGCCGGCCTCCCGGGATCGCGGGCCGGTGCTACTGGCCCTCGACCTCGGCACCGCCACCGGCTGGGCGATCCGAACCGACGACGGGCGCATCACCAGCGGCACGGTGTCGTTTCGGCCCAGCCGCTATGACGGCGGCGGCATGCGCTACCTCCGCTTCCGTGGCTGGCTCGACCAGATCGCGACGGACGCCGGCACCCCTGGCACGATCTTCTTCGAGGAAGTCCGCCGCAGTATCGGCACCGACGCCGCGCACGTCTTTGGCGGCTTCCTCGCCACCCTGACCGCCTGGTGCGAGCAGCGCGGGGTCGCCTACCAGGGCGTCCCGGTGGGCACGATCAAGCGTCACGTCACCGGGAAGGGCAACGCGGACAAGGCCGCCGTCATCACCGCCGTTCGCGCGCGCGGGTTCGACCCGGCCGACGACAACGAGGCCGACGCGCTCGCCATCCTGCTGTGGGCCACCGAGACCGCGGGAGGCGTCCGATGAACCGTCAGACCATCCTCGCTGAGGCGGCGACGGTTCTCGCTGAACGGGGTGCCGCCTATGGCGACGCAACGGCATCGATGGAGGCGGTCGCGGCGCGGTGGTCGGTGACACTGGGCTACCCCGTCACACCCGCGGAGGTCGTGCTCTGTCTCATCGACCTCAAGCTCACCCGGCTGGCTCACAATCCGAAGCACTACGACAGTGCCCGGGACGTCATCGGCTATGCCGCCCTCCTGCCGGAGATGACCCGATGAGGTGGTTGCCACGCGGATACGGCGGAGAACGCCGGCCGCCCGAGGAGGTCAAGCGCGAGGGCTGGCGTGAGCAAGGCGTGCTGGTCATCAGCCCGGTCGATCCACGACTGACCTGGCCGGAACGGGAACTGGTCCGGCAACTCGGGGAGAAGCTCTACGGGTCTCAGGCCAAGGAGCAGCACCATGGCTGACTGGACACGGGAGCTCGTCGAGGAGCGGCTCGTTGACGCCGCCGCCGTGATGCGGCGTCTGCCGCGGGTGCGCATCGGCGGCCACTTCAGCACGTGGCCGAAGATGATGATCGAGTTCGCCGACTTGATCGGCCAGACCCCCTTGCCGATGCGACTACCGCCACCATCACCGGCTGCCATCACCCGGATGGAGGTGACCCTCCCTTGGCTTCGCTGGCTCGAGCCCGAGGATGCCAAGCTGGTCTGGATGCGGGCCGAGGGCAGCCAATGGAAGCCGATCTGCTGGCGGTTCGGCATCGCCCGAGCCACGGCATGCCGGCGGTGGGAGTACGGGCTCAGCCTGATCGCGTGGCGGCTCAACGGGCGGAAGGTGCCCGCGAAGCGGTCGCGGGCGTTCGTGGTCGAGCGGGCGTGAAGACTGGAGTGGTGAAGCCCCCGAGCTACGCTAGATCGCGGAGTGAAGAACAGCGCTCCGGCGGCCGAGGCGGGGTGGGGCAGAGGCCTTTCTCTTGGCGATTATGAACTTGACATACACAACGCGAGACCCTGACGCCGCTAGCCGGCATCCTGTGGTCCCTCAATCATCTCGCGTATGAATCGCGTCCACTCTGAGGCCCGCATTTCCGCAGCCGATCTAAATTCCGGTGGCCCCTGTTGGGCGATGAATAGCAACCGGTAGAGCGAGCCGAGCGCCGCCGCCCCGAACGCCATTTGGTGGCCAGTAGTACGGGCGCTTTGTACTTGACTGTTCAGGAGGCGTCCTGCGGCTTCAGTTGACTTTGCCAAGTCGTCCGAAGCATCCGCCAACTGCACCGAGGTGAGGTGGCGTCCGGCGAGGGCGTCCACCACGGATATTCCAAAACGCTGCGCCAGTAATCCCGCGGTCATGCCTATGCCGTCGCCTAGGGTCGCGTTGCCCGACAAACCCTCACGCTGAACTTTGCGTTTGAGGTCCACAAGATTGAGGTCGGCAAGCTCCAAGTCGCGCTGGATTACGCGCCGCACCTTGCGTTGCAACCAACGGCCGATCATCGGTTTGGCGGCAGCATCGGCTTTTTGCGCTTCGGCACTAATCATCACCCATTGTGGCTGTCGCTTGATCGAGGATCACCGAGGCCAGAGCGCCCTGGCGGTCAAGGTACAAGGGAGCACCCCGCCTGGCGACCCCAGACGCGGAAAGCACCGACGAAGCGATCGCGGGCGTTAGTGGTCAAGCGGGTGTTGTGGATCGCCAATCAAACGCGTCGGCCGGTTGAAGAGAGACCCTCCGGCCCGGGTGGCGGATGGGCCAGAGGGCTCTGCTTCATGACGGCAACCCAGCGAGGGGGTGGGGAAGGCTGGGCTGCCAATGAGTCACAGATGTGAAACGACGGCCCGATTTCCAAGACGCCTCGCCAAAGAATTTGCGTCGTCGTCAAGCCCCTTTCTTGAGGTGAGACATTTTTCGGTGAGACATCGGCGGGCGAGACAGATGGCCGGTCCAAAGGGTAGTTTCTGAGTATGGTCGCGAGAGGCGCGCGGGGACGTTGGGTCAGCCGCCAGCGCCGCCCGGAATGAACGGGTTCAAGGTCTTCGCGCCAAGCCCAGCAACGTCGACTTCATTGCGAGTCACCAGCGTTAGCCCGTGCACCCTCGCCGTCGCGGCGAGAAGCCCATCGATCACGGGGATCGGCCGCACCGCACCCATGCGGCCCCACTCATCGGCGACCGCGCGGTCCACAGGGATCAAGCGCTCGCCAAACCTAACACCAACCTCAGTGATCCAAGCGTGCAGGGCATCGGCCTGCACCGCGTCACGGCGCCGGGCCAGCTCGATGCCCTCGCGGATTTCTCCGAGGACGAGGACGCTGAGATACAGCTCGGCATCGGTGACGGTCGCGAACCAGGCCGCAACGTTCTCATCGCAGCGAGGCCCCTTGCGCACCTCCGAGATGACATTGGTGTCGATAAGGAAGCTCAAAGGTCGACCGCCCGACCGAGATCACGGGGGCGATCGAGGTCGATGCCTTCGAGCGGCGCCGAGGCGAGCAGCGCCTTGAGGCCCTTCGGCTCGGCATCGGCGAAGCGAGGACGGAGGAGCGCACGAGCTTCGTCGGCATGGTCCGGATCACCGAGTGCGCGGGCGATGTTCCGAACGAGTGAGACGTCCTCCTTGCGAACCTGTAGTTCGACCCGCACGATGCCCTGTCGCTTGACCCGCCGACGGTGGCGGGCAAGTGGTGTGGTCTTGGGTGTCTGCATATTCATGCACCCTCTGGTTATTTCCGGAAACGTACCGGAAAAATCTGAGGCCATCAAGCAACTGCTAAGTCATTGATTTCACGGGTCCTCCCTGCCCTACAACCTATACGGGCGGGCGAGGCGCGACACCGCGCTACCCACAGGCCGAAAATCGAGGTTACCGGTTACCAGTTTTCGACGACCGACCTTGAGCTCTAACCTTTTGACTTGCTGCGGTTTCCTCGGTTCGTCCCCCCGGTAACCGCCAGGCGGTAACCGCCCGGCGACCCGACACCAACCCACACCCCGGATCGTCCTTGGTCATGCAACCGCGGTTGCCCGACAGCGTCGAGCATTGGCCGGTCGCCCGGCTGCGTGCCTACGATCGCAACCCGCGTACCCACTCCGGCGATCAGATCGCGCAGATCGCGGCGAGCATCGTCGAGTTCGGCTGGACCAACCCGATCCTCGCCGCGAGCGACGGGACGGTGATCGCCGGACACGGTCGCCTGGAGGCCGCGCGGCAGCTCGGCCTCAGCGACGTGCCCGTACTGGTGCTCGACCATCTCACCGAGGCGCAGCGGCGTGCCTATGTCATCGCCGACAACAAGCTGGCGCTCAATGCCGGGTGGGACGAGGCTCTGCTCGCCGCGGAGCTGGGAAGCCTCAACGATGACGGCTTCGATCTGGCCCTCACCGGCTTCGACGAAGCGGACCTCGACCGACTCCTCGCCGGCCTGGTTGATGCGGACGAGAAGGACGATGCCGATACGGCACCGGAGGCGCCGGTCGATCCGATCACCCGACCGGGCGATCTGTGGATCTGTGGCCAGCACCGGGTGCTATGCGGTGATGCCACGGTCCTGGCCGATGTCGAGAAGGTCCTGGCCGGCGACCTCGCCGACATGACCTTCACCGACCCGCCCTATAACGTGAACTACGCCAACTCGGAGAGCGACAAGCGGCGGGGCAAGAACCGGCCGATCCTCAACGACGCGCTCGGGAAGAGCTTCGGCGCCTTCCTCTACGATGCCTGCGTCAACATCCTCACCGTGACCAAGGGGGCGGTCTACGTCTGCATGTCGTCGTCGGAGCTCGACGCCCTGCAGAAGGCGTTCCGCGAGGCAGGCGGCAAGTGGTCGACCTTCATCATCTGGGCCAAGAACACCTTCACCCTCGGCCGTGCCGACTATCAGCGGCAGTACGAGCCGATCCTCTATGGCTGGAAAGACGGCACCGACCATTACTGGTGCGGGGCGCGCGACCAGGGCGACGTCTGGTTCATCGACAAGCCGCACAAGAACGACCTCCACCCGACCATGAAGCCGGTGGCGCTGGTTGAACGGGCGATCCGGAACTCGTCAAAGAGCCGGGACATCGTGCTCGACCCTTTTGGCGGCTCGGGCACCACCCTGATCGCGTCCGAGCGAACTGGCCGGCGGGCGCGGCTGGTTGAACTCGATCCGAAGTATGTCGATGTGATCGTTCAGCGCTGGCAGGAAATCACCGGCGGGCAGGCGACGCTTGAGAGCGATGGGCGGGCCTTCGGTAGAAGCCTGCACCGCCGGCCCCCTTGCTGGAGCCGGCGGTGCAGGCAGTGCTGAGAGGGCCTACAGAGCGATGCGATAGATCCGCCCGCGCTCCTCGACCTTCTCGGAGGTCACATCGAGGCCCAGCTTCTTCTTGAGCGCGCCGGCGATGGCGCCGCGCACCGTGTGGTGCTGCCAGCCGAGCGCATTGGCGAGTTCGGCGATGGTCGCGCCGTCGGGGCTCTTTAGCATCGCGATCAGCTGAGCCTGTTTGCTGTTGTCCCGAGTCTTGGGCGCGTTCTTCGCGGGCGCGACCGGCGCTTCGGTCGAGACAATCTCTTCGTGTGGAACCTCGATCCCGAGCGCCGCGAAGGCCGCGTCGGTCACGACCAGCGTGACGCCATGACCGTCCCGAGTGTCTCGCCAGACGATCTCGCCGCGCTTGGCATCGACCTCCTCGATCAGCCCCTTGGATATGAGGCTGCCCACGACCTTGGCCGCCGCGCCACCCTTGAGGCGGTCCGGCAGCGGCAGGACGAGGCGGTCGTCGCGCTGGCACGCGGCGGTGAGGATCACGAGCTGGGTGTCGGAGAGCTTGGTCATAGGGGCAGTCCTTCTTCTGAAGGGGGCCCGCGGCGATCGCGAGCCTTCTACTGCCCCGAGCCCCGAGGCGGTGCCGTCGGGGCGAAGGGCTGGAAGCGTGGCGCCACTAGTCAGCGTGCTCGCCCTCCTTGAAGGCGGCGTCGGTGATGCGCTTCAGCAGTTCGGCGTAGTGGGACAGCGTACCGACATGGCCCCAGTTGATTGCGTCGGGCTCGACGCCGAAGTGGTCGTCGCTGAGGGTCTTCAGCCGCTCGATCATCCCGTCGATCTCGGCCTTCCTGGCGAGGAAGGCTGCGAGGGCAGAAGCGTTGCTGCGGGTCTTGGTCATGGCGGTCTCTCGTCGCTGTTTCGCGACGCCATGAATGCTCTGTTCCAGAACTTAGCCAAGCATAATAAGTGCATCATTCTGTTGAATTATTTGCGCTGCACCGCGTGATCGGAACGTAGCCTTGGGCCTGTCGGTCCGCGCCTATGCCCGGCATCGCGGCGTCAGCCACGTCGCGGTTCTGAAAGCCGCGAAGACGGGCCGCATTCCGCTCGAGCCCGACGGCACCATCGACGCCAGGAAGGCGGACACCGCGTGGTCGGTTTCGACCGAGCCCGCGCGGGGCAAACCAAGGCCGGTGCCGCTCAAACCCGTCGCCGAGGTGGCGGTCGGGTCGGTCCGCGAGACGCTCAAGGAGGAAGGCCTCCCGGCTGGCGGCAATCTCACCTTCGTGCAGGCCCGCACCGCGCACGAGATCGCCAAGGCGCATCTGGCGCGGCTCCGCCTGCAGCGGATGAAGGGCGAACTGGTCGACCGCGCGCGAGCGTCGGCCCTGGTCTTTCGTCTCGCCCGCGAGGAACGCGACACCTGGGTCAACTGGCCGGCGCGCGTCGCTGCGCTGATGGCGGCCGAGATCGGGGTCGAGGCGCATCCGATGCAGAAGATCCTGGAGGCGCATGTCCGCGCTCACCTTGCCGAGCTCGCGGATGTCCAACCCGAGTTCCGATGATCGCGTCCGGTTCGAGGGGGTGGACGACTTCCTCGTGGCCTGGCGAGACGGTCTCAGGCCCGATCCGCTGCTCACCGTTTCGGAGTGGGCCGATCGTCATCGCTTCCTAAGCCCACGAGCGTCGGCCGAGCCGGGACGGTATCGCACCGATCGGACGCCCTACATGCGCGCGATCCTGGATGCGCTGTCGCCGTCCCATCCGGCGCGCCGCGTCGTGTTCATGAAGGCGGCTCAGGTCGGGGCGACGGAGAGTGGCAACTGCTTCATTGGCTACGTCATCCACCACGCGCCGGGGCCGATGCTCGCGGTCCAGCCAACGGTGGAGCTCGCCAAGCGCTTCTCGCGACAGCGCATCGAGCCGTTGATCGCGGAGAGCCCGGCCCTCCGTGATCGGGTGAAGCCGGCGCGCTCGCGTGATGCCGGCAACACGGTGCTGACGAAGGAGTTCCCGGCGGGCCTTCTCGTCATCACCGGCGCCAACAGCGCGGTCGGCCTCCGCTCGATGCCCGCGCGGTACCTGTTCCTGGACGAGGTCGATGCCTATCCGCCGTCGGCCGACGAGGAAGGTGATCCGGTCGCTCTCGCGGAGGCCCGCACCCGGACCTTCTCCTGGCGTAGCAAGGTGTTCCTCACCTCGACGCCAACGATCCACGGAATCTCCCGGATCGAGCGGGAGTTCGAGGCGACCGACCAGCGCCGCTACTTCGTGGCCTGTCCGCATTGCGGCCATCGCCAGTGGCTGCACTTCGAGCGGCTTCGCTGGGACAAGGGGAACCCTGACACCGCACGGTACCTCTGCGAGGCCTGTGACGGCGCCATCGCCGAGCACCACAAGACCGCGATGCTCGAAGCGGGGGAGTGGCGCGCGACTGCAGTCTCTGCGGATCCGGGCACCATCGGCTTCCACCTCTCGGCGCTCTACTCGCCGGTCGGGTGGATGAGCTGGGCGATGATCGCCCGGATGTGGGAAGCCGCCCAGGCGACGGACGAAGCCAAGCGAAGCTTCAAGAACAGCGTTCTCGGCGAGACGTGGATCGAAAGCGGCGAGGCCCCCGACTGGCAACGCCTCTACGATCGACGGGAGGCCTGGGCGCCCGGGACGGTTCCGGCGGGCGGGCTGTTCCTCACCGCCGGTGCCGACGTCCAGAAGGACCGCCTCGAGGTCGATGTCTGGGCGTGGGGCCGCGGGCTGGAGAGCTGGCTGGTCGATCACATCGTCATCGAGGGCGGGCCCGAGCATGCCGCGACCTGGTCGGCGCTCGACTTGTTGCTTGGCCGCACCTGGCGCCACTCGTCGGGCACGGCCATGGCGCTAGCGCGGCTCGCGATCGACACCGGCTACGAGGCGCCCGCAATCTATGCTTGGGCGCGGCGCGCCGGGTTTGCCCAGGTGGCTCCGGTCAAGGGCGCCGAAGGCTTCAACCGGGCGAGCCCGGTTTCGGGACCGACCTATGTCGACGCCACCGACGGTGGTAAGCGCCTCCGTCGAGGCGCCCGGCTGTGGTCGGTCGCCGTCTCGACCTTCAAGGCCGAGACCTATCGCTATCTCCGCCTCGAACGCCCGACCGACGAGGAACGTGCCGGCGGCGTTCGCTTCCCGGCGGGTACCATCCACCTGCCGGCCTGGGCGGACGGCGAGTGGTGCAAGCAGTTCGTCGCCGAGCAGCTGGTGACGGTGAAGACCAAACGCGGCTTCACCCGCCTCGAATGGCAGAAGCTGCGGGAACGCAACGAGGCGCTGGACTGCAGGGTCTACGCCCGCGCCGCCGCGTGGATCGCCGGCGCCGACCGCTGGGGCGAGGACAAATGGCGCGACCTCGAGCGGCAGATCGGGACGATCGATCCGCCGGACCAGGCCATGCCTGCGCCGCTGCCATCGGACGGCGAAGCGTCTGGAGCTGCGCCGGCCGGTCTCGTCCGGCGCGCCGTTGCGCACCGCGGGCGGCGCGTGTTCACCCCGAGCTACATGCGCTGAGGAATCTGGATGACCCTCGATGAGATGATCGCCCGACGCGACGGGCTGCTCGCAGCCCGCTTCCGCGGTGTGCGCTCCGTCGATGTCGATGGGCGCCGCATCTCCTATGCCACCGACGCCGAGATGGCCGCGGCGATCTCCGACCTCGAGCGGCGGATTGCCGATACACAGGCCGGGGCGCGGCGACGTATCGTTCGCACGGCGGCGAGCAAGGGGCTCTGAGCCATGCTGGGTGCGCTCTCCCGCTGGCGCCGCCGCGTCGGGGCGCTGGTCGGGGGCTTTGAGGCCGGCGAGGCGAGCCGGAGACTCCGGCACTTCCAGCCGAGCCGCGCCCATCTCAACACGCTCATCGCCGCGGCCGGCGCCGACATCACCGCGCGGGCGCGCTGGCTGGTGCGCAACAATGGCTATGCCGCCAACGCCATCGAGAGCTGGGCGGGCAACGTCGTCGGCGATGGCATCAAGCCGTCATCGCTGATTGGCGATCCTGAGCTGAAGGCGCGCGTCCAGCGGCTTTGGCTGGACTGGACCGACGACAGCGACGCCGAGGGCTTCACCGATTTCTACGGCCAGCAGCGCCGCGCGGCCCGCGAGGTGTTCATCGCCGGGGAGGTGTTCTTCCGTTTCCGGCCGCGCCGGCCCGAGGATGGCCTGACGGTCCCGTTGCAGCTGCAGATGATCCCGTCCGAGATGCTGCCGCTGACCCGCAATGAGCCGTTGCCAGGCGGCAACGTCATCAGGCAGGGCATCGAGTTCGACCGCATCGGCCGGCGCGTCGCCTACTATTTCCTGCGTCGCCATCCGGGCGACGTCACCGATCCGGGTCTCGTCGGCGAGACTGTGCGGGTGCCGGCGTCCGAGATCATCCACATCATCGACCCGGTCGATGCCGGCCAGCTCCGCGGCATCTCCCGCTTCGCGCCGGGCATCGTGAAGCTGTTCCTGCTCGACCAGTACGACGACGCCGAGCTCGACCGGAAGAAGGTCGCGGCGATGCATGCGCTGTTCATCACCACGCCGGCGCCCGCGGAGCCATTCGATGTCGCCGAGAACGACGAAACCGGCGAGCGAACGATGGACCTGCAGCCTGGCCAGATCGTGATGCTGGAGCCGGGTGAAGAGGTACAGACCTCAGCCCCGGCCGATGTCGGGCAGACCTACGAGCCGTTCCAGTACCGAACGCTGCTGCAGGTTTCGGCCGCCCTCGGCGTGCCCTACGCGTACCTGTCGAACGACATGCTGAAGGCGAACTACTCGAACTCGCGCCTGGCGCTCCTCGAGTTCCGCCGCCGGGTCGAGGCCTACCAGCATGCCGTGATGGTCTGGCAGATCTGCCGGCGGGTGTGGTCACGCTGGATCGACACCGCGGTGATGTCCGGCGCGCTCGGCCTTCCCGGATACGAGAAGCAGCGGCGGGACACCATCGCCTGCTCCTGGCTGCCGCCCAAATGGGACTGGGTCGATCCGATGAAGGACGCCCGCGCCGAGATCGAGCAGATCGAGGCCGGCCTCAAGAGCCGCACCCAGGCGCTTGCCGAGCGCGGCTACGACGCCGAGCAGGTCGACGCCGAGATCGCCGCCGACCGGGCGCGGGAGCAGAGCCTCGGCCTCTCCTTCGGCAAGGCAGCGCCCGGCCCGACATTACCGACTGACACAGAGGACGCCGCGCCAGCCGACGACCAAGCGCCCGCTGGCGCCGAAGAGGTTCAATGAGGCTGTCTCACCCGCTGCTCAGCCGGCTCACCGGCCGGCCGCTCGCGCTCGCTCCGCGAGCTGTCGACGGGTTGCTGGCCGTCAGCCTGTCGCCCGAACAGAGCCGGGGCATGCTGCCAATCCGCGAAGCGACGCCGGCCGCTCCGCGCGGCTATGCCATGACCGACGCGGGCATTGCCGTGGTGCCGGTGCTGGGACCGCTGGTGACGCGGGGCGACTGGTTTACGGCATTCCTCGGCGCCACCGACTATGGCGAGATCGGCAGCACGATCGAGGCCGCTTTCGCGGATCCATCGGCACGAGCCGTGCTGATGGAGCTCGACTCGCCCGGCGGTGAGGTCGGCGGCCTGTTCGACTTGGTCGATCAGATCGCTGCGCTCCGCGAAGCGTCAGGCAAGCCGCTGTGGGCGGTGTCCAGCGAGAACGCGCTGTCGGCGGCCTTCGCGATCGCGAGCGCCGCGGACCGCCTCTACGTCACCCGTACTGGCGAGGTGGGCTCGGTTGGCGTCGTCGCGATCCATGTCGACGAGAGCGTTGCCGACGCCCAGGCCGGGATCAAGTGGACGCTGATCCACGCCGGCGCAAAGAAGGTCGACGGCAATCCGCATGAGCCGCTGAGCGTCCCGGCGCACGCCGACATCCAGACCGACGTCGATGCACTCCACACCGATCTCGTCACCCTGGTCGCCACGAACCGGGGCATCGCGCCGGATGCCGTCCGCGCCACCGAGGCTGCGATCTATCGCGGCCAGCGCGGGATCGATGCCGGATTTGCCGACCAGCTCGGCAACGTCAGCCACGCCCTGACCGATCTCGCCGAGAGTCTCGGCAACACACGATCCCGCCCGGCTGCGCCGCCGCGTGGCCACGCAGCGCTACCGCAATCAGGAAGGAGCCCTCCCGTAATGACCACCGAGACACCTGCCCCACCGGCGGACGCCCGCCCCGCGACGGTGCCTGAGACCACAGCAGCCAACCCGGCCGAGCCTGTAACGCCGGTTGTGGCACCGGCGCCGCCAGCCGAAGACCGGCTCCGCGCCGAATACGCCGAGATCGCTGCCATTGCGGCCCAGGCGGGTCGACTGGGCGTCACCATCGACGCTGCCGACGCCATGGCCAGGGGGATCGCGCCGCACGCGCTGCGCCGCTCCATCCTGGACGCCCTGGCAACACGCGCCGAAGCGAGCGCCGTGGTCGCCGTGATGCCCCCGGGGGCGGCCGCAGGCGACAGTCCCATCGTTCGCCGAGCGCGGGAACGCGCCGCAGCCAGCCGCAGCTGACGGCAAGGAGGACCTGAATGACCGCCCTCACCATGGCGCCGACCCTCGGCGACCTTCTCAAGTATGAGCTCAACGGCAGCTATTGCCGCGAGACCGTGACGCTCAAGTCCGGCACGAACTTCGCCCTCGGTGCGGTGCTGGGCAAGATCACTGCCTCCGGCAAGTACCGGCTCTCGCCCGACGCTGAAGTCGTCGGCGACGAAGGTGCTGAAACGGCGGTCGCCGTCCTGATCGGTGCCGTGGATGCCACCGACGGTGACCAGCCGGGCCTCATTGTGGCGCGCGGGCCTGCAATCGTCTCCAGGGCGGCGCTCGTTCTCGACGCCTCGGTTAATGACGCGCCCAAGACCGCCGCCAAGTACGCCGAGCTCATCTCCGTCGGGATCGTTCCCCGCGCCACCGCCTGATCGAAGACTCACTGCCCCATCTCGGCTCCGTAGCTCACGCTCCGGGGCCCTTTTTGTTGCCCCTCGCACGCAAAGGACACCCGACCCGATGGTCGCCATCACCAATCCCTTCGACGCTGGCGGCTACTCGCTCGCGGAGATGACGCAGGCCATCAACATCCTGCCGAACGTCTACACTCGCCTCGGCCAGATGGGCCTGTTCCGCTTCGAGGGCGTGACCCAGCGCTCCGTGGTCATCGAACAGGCGGAAGGCGTCCTCAACCTCCTGCCGACCGTGCCGCTCGGTGGCCCGGCCACGGTCGCCAACCGCGACGTCAGGTCGATGCGGTCCTTCACCGTGCCGTGGATGCCGCATGACGACGTGATCACGCCGCAGGACATCCAGGGTGTCCGCGGCTTCGGTGTTGCCGATGCCGCCGATCCGCTCGCGACCGTGATGGAGCGGAAGCTCACCCGCATGCGGGTCAAGCACGCCCAGACCCGCGAGTACATGGAGGTCAATGCGCTGCGCGGCATCGTCAAGGACGGCGCCGGCACGACCCTCTACAATTACTTCACCGAGTTCGGCCTCGCGCAGCTCGCGACGGACTTCGTGCTCGGCACCGCCGGCACCGGCGTCCAGGCCAAGGTGCGAGATGTCCTTCGCAAGGTCGAGACCGAGCTCAAGGGCGAGACCATGAGCGGCGTGCTGGCCCTGGTCAGCCCGGAATTCTTCGACAAGCTGATCGGCCACGCCAAGGTCGAGGAGGCCTACAAGTACTACTCCTCCACGGGCGCCCAGCCGCTCCGCGAGGACACCCGCCGCCGCTTCCCCTTCGCCGGCATCCTGTTCGAGGAATACAACGCCACCGTCACCCTCTCGACCGGCGCCACAGAGACGCTGATCCCCGCCGGCGAGGGCATCGCCTTCCCGCTCGGCACGCTCGACACGTTCGTGACCTACGGCGCGCCAGCGAACCTGATCGAGACGGTCAACACGATGGGTCTGCCGATCTATGCCCGCCAGATCGCGCGGCCTGACGGCAGTGCCATCGAGGTCAAGACCGAGGCCTCGACCCTGCCGGTCAACAAGCGGCCGCGGCTCGCGGTCCGCATCCACACCAGCAACTGATCGGCGTGAGCGCCTTCGCCCAGGCGATCGACGACTTGTTCGCCGATCCCAATTTCGCGGTCGACGCGGTCTACACGCTGCCTGATGGAGAAGGCGTCCCCTGCCGGATCATGCTGCGCCGGCCCGACGAGACCGTGGAGTTCGGAGGCTCGAAGCTGGTGGTCGGCTCCGTGGTGGTCGAGGTGCGCCCTTCGGAGGTTGCAGCCCCGGCCAAGGGCGGCACCTTCACCGTCGGCGACGCCGTCTACACGATCCGCGCGGTGCCCAAGAAGCCTGACCCCGACCGTCTGATCTGGCGATGCGAGGCGAGTTCGTAGGGGATTGGCGAACGCGCATCCCGGGCCTACCCAGCAGGGCGAACCGCGCGGGCCCACCGGCTGAAATGCGCCAGAAGTGAACCTTCGGCCGCACGTTGGGTGGTCTCTCTCCTGCGCCCAACGACCTGAATCTGTAGATTTCGAACCGAACTTGTTCATGCGACACAAGGGCCATGAGCCCCGAAGCGGCAGCAGAGATCCTCATCGACGCTAGAACTCAAACGCTACGGGACGATCTGCTTGGCGAGGTCAATGTAGAACGCTGCATATGCCTCCAGGTGGGAGAGATTCTGCTGTACAGCCTGCTGACCAAAATGCCGTTGTACTGGTGCCTGCAGTAGAGCGCCCGGTCCATAGCCCTGCTTCAGCGTGTCGTTGGCGGGTTGCAAGAACCAAACGGCGGTGGCCTTGAAGTCCGCTTTGCTCTTAGTGGATTCGTGTGCAACGCGGTTGCGAATGCTGCTCGCATTCTTCAGGAGGTCGGTGCTGTTCTGAAGCACGCCGTAGGGGTGCGACGAGAAATAGAAATCGGCGACTCGCCGCAGCCACCTCGTGTCCGTCATCTTCAAATAGGACTTATCGGGCTTGTAGTCCGGGTCCAGCGACAACAGCTCATATGCGTGCTCGATAGTGTCGGCCTTCCCGTGCTTCAAGGTAGGCTTGTATCCGGTGTCGGTCTTCGATCCGGTCAAGTACCGAACGGTCGTCCGCTCTAGAAACTCCTCCCAAGACGCGACAATCCCCATGAAAGCCAGGCTCACCACTTGGTCGGCATACTTCGGGTGCAACCCCACCGCGTTAGATGGCCTCACCTTCACTGGCAGGCCCTTGATGGCCCTTACCAGCGCCATTGACTGATCGACCGCAGATATGAAGTCCTCTCGCACATGGTCAACTTTCGCCGGACGACCCGCTGGCATCTTGCCCGCCATGATTCTGCAGTCACTGCTCTCCCGGGCTTCGTCACCCGGACTGGGACCGAAGGCGTAACCGCCTCGCCGACCCTGTTGACCGCGCTGGCGCGGCGGCGGCTGGTCTGTCTTCAGGGATGTGCCAAGATCGGAAGTTTACGTGGACCTAGTTGCCTATGCCTGTAGATCACCCTCCGGCACGTTGCCCTTGACGAACAGGGCCATCGGAACGCTGGCGAGGTGGTGCTCGGAGCTAGACATCAAAAGGAGCCGATTGACGGTGTTGTCCTGGATGCCTCCGGCCGGCCAAAGGCACAATAACCGCGCTTCCGAGAGGTGAGCCCCGGACTTCTTTGCGGCCGGCACCGTTGTGGCGTGGACACGCTTGAATTCAGCATTGAGGCTGGCTTCGACATTGGGCTTTGCGCCCCTCGCGGAGTGCGTCGAAAGGTACTTGAATATCTTTCGCATAATTCTTGGATAACCTGCAAATACCCCACTCCTTGCGAGCGCGCTGATTTCCCGAACATCATGCGGCAAAACAAACTCAGCTTGCTCCATGCCACCTCGTAGCTGGCTAAGGGGCGATGCGCCCTGAATGCCCCGTCCAGCGGCTGCCACCAGCTCGCCCCAGCGGAACACGTTGTCGGTGACGATGCATGAGCCGGTGGCCTGCGCGAGGTACATCGTGATCTCGAAGTTTGGCGCCATCTTAAGCGGTGAGAGTTGTCCGCCGTCCTTGCCGCCCTCAAGCGATCCCTCTTGTAGCACTGCAAGTGGGTCTTGTTCACGAAGCACATCGAAGCCATCCAAAAGAGCCTCGACAGCCTTTTCATCCAGTTCAGGAGAATCCCGGAGAACTTGGTGCCGAAGCGCCTCACGTGGCAGCATCAACATGAACCGCTTTTGGTCATCCTTCATCAGGTCCACGAAGCTGGCTTCTTCCTTTGGATCGACTTTCATCCCCTGTGACCGAAACTTGGCCATTGCGAACATCTGATCGCGCAGGTGAAAATCGAAGTTGCATGGATCAGGAAATAGGGTGACGAGCCCTTGTTCGACGAGCGGCATGATCGTCATGAACAAGATGACCGACTTCAGGAATTCTTGCCGATACGTCTTGGGGTGCTCGAGCGGACTGAACTTCTCGTTGACGGTCCGTGGGTGGATGAAGGGGTGCTCGATCAGCAGTTCGTCGTAATAGAGCGAAAGGCCGAGTGCGCAGTTCGAAATGACCGACGGGTGTAGAAGCCCCGTGTAAATCGCGCGCGCAGACCCATCGGGCTTTGGCAGCATCGCCAGCAATTTTGTCTCGCGCGGCCACAAGGCGTCGTAGAGGCCATACACGTCCTTGATCTTCTTGTCGGTGATCTCGCGGCGCACGGTGACCCAATCGCGGTCTTCCGCGAGGCCCAGAATCTTGGAGATGCCGGTGAACAGCATCAAGTTTCGCTCGCGGATACTGCTCTCCGCCCACGTTGGGCGGAGTGCGACAGGCTTGCGCTCGCAGCAAGCCTCGAACGAGCGGCCCGATCCGCAACCGCAGAGATCGAGGGCGCGAAGCGGCTTCGATGGCGGCTTCTTCTTTAGGAACTCGCGTTCCTTTTCGGTCCGGCCAAAAGCGTCCTGATAATACACTTCGCCGCTCTCGAAGCGGGCGTAAATCTCGCCGCCGAAGTGCCAAAGACCGTTCTCAGGCGGAAGGAAGGCACCACGCAAGTCGGCCCAGGGTTCAGCAGACAACGTCTCCGGGTAGAGCCATTCCTCTTTGCCGGCGGCAACATACCGCCTCGCCCGCGCCTTGAGCACGCGGTTGACCCGAATGACGTCCTCGCTCGTGAGCTTGCGCGTGCGAATAAGGGCGTCGGTGCGCACCATCGAGTTGCGATAGTTGCCGGCAAAGGTCCGCTTCTCGAGTGGGTTGGCCGAATGGTTTTGCGCGTACTCGAGGTTCGTGAGAATGAGACAAAAATCCCGGTTCAGCGGGAAGATGGTCTGCGAGCCCCTTAGCGCAATCGAGGGTTCGTTCGGATAGCCGTTGCTCGCCGCATCGGGCGGTATCGCGTAATTGTAGACGGTTACCGGGTGGTCGCTCACGATGAATTTGACGTCGGCGTCCCGCGCCGACACGATCTCTCGTACCCCTTCCGTCCAGATAGTGCAGTGCATCATGCGGATGCCTTGCATCTCGAACATTAGGTCGTTCTGCGTCAGGCGCGGGTATTGTGCGCTCAACCAGTCCAAGCCTTTCGGCGTACGGATTTTCTGGACGTCGAGATACTCGAAGAACGTCGTGAAGTGACGATGCCACTCGCCAGCATCCTCGCCCACGAATGCGCGCATGGCGTCAGCCCCGCGCGTGTCGATGTCACCGAAGAGTTTGCGCTCGATCTCGTCATTCACGGACGTGCCGAAGAAGGTCGAATAGAGATCCCTTTGCTGAAAGGCGCGGGACGTCGGAGACTCAAACTTAGACTTCTCCGTAACCATACGACCGTCCGGGAGCCTGTGCTGCGGCGGTGCCAGGTCGAGATAGAAATAGCTATTCCGGCCAGGCTCGAAAAAGCCTTCCTGATACCATTTAGGTACGTAGTGATTGTTACGCGCCTTCGTCATTGTTCTCAGCATACCCGGCCCGACGGACTTGGCGATATTAAGCCGAGTGCCAATGGCTGGCACAGCCGGTGGGACCGATGAATGCCCGACGGCGCCCCAAAACGTCGGGTGCCCACGCAGCGGCGGTTGATGATCCAAATTTCCGTTCGAGACGGCGGGGTCGGCGCGGCGCGGCGAGACAGCCCTCGCAATGCGGAGCGTCGGCTTTGGGTCATGCGTGGTCACTCGACGGCGGCGCCGGTCACCCTCTAGCGTTCAGCAAAGATCTCGGCCGAGCTAGCCCGCAATGCCCAGCCTCGAACTCAAACTGGCGATCCGTGGCCGGCTTCGCGAGACAATCGCGGCCGAGCAGGGAGCGGCGGCGCGAGGGTTCACCACCGGGATCCGCCTCGCCACCGAAGCGCTGAAGCTGGACCTCCGGCAGCAGGCCATCCAGGCGGGCCTCGGCCGCCGGGTCGCCAACTCCTGGCGGAGCAAGGTGTACCCGACGCCGGGAGCAAGCCTGGGTGCCGCGGGCGTCGTTTTCTCCAGGGCCTCGCACATCATTGAGGGCCATGAAGGAGCGCTGATCCGAAGCGCCGATGGCTTCTACCTGGCAATCCCCACTGACGCCGCGCCGACAAAGGTGCTGGGCAAACGGATGACGCCGGGATCGCTGGAGCGCGCCTGGGGTATTCGGCTTCGCATGGTGCCGGGTGGCGGTCGCAGCGGGCGCGCTGGCCGGCCGGCGCTGCTGGTGGCCGACCTTCGGCAGCGTCGCGGCAGGCGCGGCGGCTTCGCAGCCCCGAGCATTGCGGCTAGGCGGCCCCAAAAGCTGGTAACGGTGCCGCTCTTCGTCCTGCTGCCGCAGGTCCGGCTGAAGCGGCGCCTCGATACCGAGGCAGTCTTCACCCGCGCCGCGGATGGCCTCGCGCAAACCGTCGCCGCGGCGATGGAACGAGAGCTCCGCAATGGCGAGCAGAACTGAAGAGGCCCTTCAGGCCCTTGTCAGCGCGCTCGCAGCAGCGGCTGGCGCTTCCCTCCCGGAGCCAACACGCAACCGGGTGCTCGCCGACGCCCTCGACGCCCTCGACGGCAACGCCACTGCTCATCTCAACGTCGTCGATGGCGATGGTGAGGTGGAGGCCACCGAGCTCGGCCAGCCTCGCGTCTACGAGGTCAGCCAGACCGCGGCGGTCGAATGGATCGTCAAGGCGAACGCAGACGCCGATCGCGAGGCCGCCTTCGACGCCGGAATGGAGGCGATCGCCACCGCGATCGAAGCCGATCCCACCCTGGGCGGCGTCGTTGACGACACCGAGATCACCGCAGTCAGCCGGTCGAACCTTGCGATCGAGGGCGTGCCGCAACTGAAGGGCGCCGAGATCTCAATCCGGCTTCAGTTCACGTCGACCCGGCCCTTCTAGGCCCAAGGCCGCCCCCGCCGCGACGCCTGCCGACAACCACCCCATCCCTGGAGGAGACAGCCCCATGGCGGCCCTGCCACGCGGGAAGATGACGGACGTCCTGCTGAAGGCCCAGTCCACCTTCGGCACCCCGGCGTCCGGGAATTACGCCCGCACCTTTGCCTACAGCTTCGAGCTCGGCGAGAAGTTCGGACTCCCGGATGACCCGATCCTCAATCCGTCGCGGACGAACGATCGCGACATGACCGCGCCCGCGCCGGACGTGCGCCGCCACGACGGCCGCTTCTCGGTGCCGCTCGACCTCAACCACATCGGCTACTGGCTGATTGGCCTCATGGGCGCTCCCGTGACGACGCCGATCGCAGCAACCGGATCGGTCGTTTTTGCCGGGCAGCCAGCAGCGGGATCCACAATCACCGTCAATGGCGTCGTCTTCACCTTCGTCGCCGACACGCCCGGTGCCGGCGAGGTCGAGATCGGGGCTGACCTCGACGACACGATCACCGCCCTGGTGACGGCGCTGAACGGCTCCGTCGACCCTGATGTCTCCGCCGCGACCTACGACCAGGAGAACGGCGACACCCTTCTCGTCGAGCACGACACCCCCGGCTCGGCCGGCAATGCCTTCACATTGGCCGCATCGGCGGGCTCGAATGGCGTGGTCTCGGGCGCGACGCTTGCGGGCGGCTGCTACGCCCATGCTTTCACCTCGGGCGGCGAAACCCTGCCGGCCTATTCGATCGAGACCCGGCTCCGATCCGCCGCCACCGGCTCCGCCCGGTTCCAGCGGCATATCGGGGTGATGATCAACTCCCTCGCGCTCAAGATGAGCTTCACGGCCGGCTATCACCGCGCCGAGATCGAGACGCTCGGACGTCACGAGGAGGACCACACGCCGGCGAGCCAGGGTGGGACGCCGACCGCACTCGGCCTCCTCCCCGTGCCGGCGACCAGAGGCGTTCTCCGGATCGCAGCCGCGGTGGTGATTCCGATCCTCGCGGTCGAGGCGACCTATCGCAACAATCTGACGCCGCTCGAGTATGTCGCCGACGGGGCCTATGTCTCCGGCTTCGAGCCCGGCGACTCCGCATTCTCCGGTTCGGTCCGGACGCGGTTCGTGGACGAAACCTTCTACGACTACGGACGAAGCTCCGACCCGCTCGATGTCGCGATGGAATGGTCGCTCGACGCCGGCTGCGGACTCCTCCTCACCGTTCCACGCCTCCGCTTCGAGAAGGCGACGATCCCCTTCGAGGGGCCGGGCGGGATCGAACTGACCCTGCCGTTCCGAGCCGAGCAGGATGCCAACGGCGCTATGCTCACGGCGACGCTCAAGAACGCCGTGGCGAGCTACTGATGGGCCTTCGTCTTTCCTTTGACCGCAGCGTCCGCCGGGTTCCGCTGATCGGCGGCGCCGGGCTGCTGATGCGGCCCGCGACGTCAGTCGAGATTGGCGCGGCCGAGTCCGCAGCTCGGGTGAAGATCCGGGCGGCGCTCCAGGGGGCTGAAGTCCTTGTCGATCTCGGCATCCCCGTGCCGCGCGCGGCCGATCTCGAGGACCAGCACTACCTGCTCGGGCTCAGCCGCTACATCGCCGGCTGCGCCCTTGCACAGCAGCTCGTCACTGGCTGGGACGGCGTCGTGGACGAGGCGGGCGCGGCGATCGCGTTCGATGCGTCTCTGATCCCAAAGCTTCTGCTCGAAGACACCGTCCTCCGTGCCTTCGAGGGCGCCGCCTATGCGGTGCGGGAGGCAATCTCAATCGAGGGGGAAAGATCGCCTCCGTCGCCGAATGGCTTCTCTCCGGCGGAGGCGACTACTGCCGGGCCTGCGAAGCCGAAGACCTCCCCTGCAGCCGGGGCGAGCCAGGAGAGGACGGGCCGCTCTGCCCACAGCGCCGCGGACCAGAGAGCCCCGAAGGAATAGCCGCCCTCGATGCGCTCCTGCAGCCCGGCTGCTGGGTCCGGGCCGGGATGTCCGGCCTCATCTCCGGCGTCACGGTGTCAGAAACCCTGAGCCGAATTCCCGGCAATTCCCTGGACCGCCCGGCCCTGGTCGCTCTGATCACCGCCGGGGAGCGCGGACTCATCCGCGGCGCGTTGCGAAAAGCCGAAACAGCAAGGGAGTGACGGACCTTGGCGACCGCGCGACGCGGCATCGTCCTTCGTTTGTCGACCGAGGGAACCGAGCAGGTCAAGGCGACCTTGCGTTCCCTCGGAGCCGAGGGCGAGCAGGCGCTGAAGCAGCTGGAGCGGAGCACGGCGGCGGTCACGCCCGGATTTGCCGCGCTCGACAGGACCGCCAAACGGTTCAGCCAGTCGATCTCCGGCGAGTTCCAGCGGCTGTCCTCGAACCTGGTGCAAATGGTCTCGCCGGTGAACCTCATCACCGGAGCCTTCGGCGTTCTGATTGGAACGGCGATCGGCTGGTTTACCCAGGCGATCAGCGGGACCAAGGAGACCGAGGAGGTCACGGACCGCCTGGCGGAAACGGTCGCCCGACTTCGCGATGTTTATGGCGAGGCAGCCCGTGCACAGGAGTCGATGACCGAGGCGGAGCGCCTCGATCGCCTGCTGCGGGTGCAGATGGACCTCGCCGAGGCGGAGCGGTCACTCGCGAGCCAGCGGACCCAGCTCGAACGCAATCTCAGCACCTTCATGTTCCCGGTCCGGAGTGACGCCTGGCAGAATCTCGGGATTGCGATCGGGGAGTTCCGTGAGGAACTCCGCACTGGCGAGGGCGACGTCGAGGCGTTTCGGGCCAGAATACTTGGTCTTGCCACTGCTGCCGACGATACGGACTTCCGCGAACTCGTTCGGCGGATCGTCGATGTCACCAACGGCATGGCTGACGCCGAGACGCTGACGGAAGACCTCGCCGCAGCGATGCGGATCCTCGAGGGTGACGCCGCAGCGACCGATTTCGCGCTGCATGGGGTGGCCAGCGCCACCCGCGAATACGCCGATGCGATGCGAGCGCTCGGCAACATCGCTGCCCCTCGACTGAGTGACCGCGACCAGGCCCAGGCGGAGTTCGATCGGGCGCGAGCCGCAGCGGGAGACGATACCGCGGCCATTACCGCCGCCTATCAGGCCCTGCGGGACGCCAACCGCCGGATCGAGGCCGAAGAGGCTGCCAAGGCTGCGGAGGAAGCGGCACGCGCCCGGGATACCGGCGGGCGCGCTGCGGACGGCGAACGGCAGCGGCTGGAGAACCTCGCCCGCTCCGTCCTTCAGGAGGTCAACCCCGCGCTTGCTGCGGAGGCGGAGCTCCAGGAGCGCCTTGGTGATCTCGCGGCCATTCGCGCAGCGCAGCTGATCGGTGAGGAGGACTATGTCGCCGCCGTCGCCGACGCCCATCGCGACTACGCCGCGGCGATGGACGAGGCGCGGGTCGCTCAACTCGGGCTCGCCACGGATCTCCGCTCCGGCGCGATCCGGGCGCTTCGCACCGTCGCGGAGGAGGCGATGGACGCCGGCCAGGTGATGGAGCGGGCCCTGACCACTGCGTTCTCGGCGGCGCAGTCCGCCTTCGATGATTTCCTCGGTGGCGGCGAGGACTCGTTCAAGAAGTTCGTCGATGCCCTCCTGAAGGACCTCGCCCGACTCGCGTTCTCCCAGGGCCTCGCCTTGCTTGCCAAGGGCATCCTTGGCGCGCTCACCGGCGGCCTCGGCGGCGGGGGCGTGATCGCGAACGCCGGCGTCACGACCCGCGCCGGCGTCTTGCACAACGGCGGGCGTGTCGGCGACCCCTCGCCGATACGCGCGCTGGATTCCCGCCTGTTCCTCGGCGCGCCGCGGCTGCATTCGGGTCTCGCCGCCGACGAGTTCCCCGCGATCCTGCAGCGTGGTGAAACCGTCATCCCCATGGGCGGCACCTCGGGAACCGTCGTCCAGATCATCAATCAGGGCGGAGGCCGGGTCCGGCAGGAACGGAGCAAGATGCCCGATGGGCGTGAGCTGGTGCGGATCATCATCGACGCCGTGGCCCAGAACATCGCCGACGGTGGTCTCGTGAGCCGGGCGATCGCCCAGGCCGCGGTTGATCGGACGATTTGATGACACTCGCGTTTCCGATCGCGGATCTCATCGACCGGCTCCGGGTGACCAACGTGACCTTCCGGCCAGACTGGGGGCAGGAACAATCAGGCTTGGGGTCTGGCGCCATCCTCACCAAGGACCTGCGCCCACCGCTGTGGTGGGGCTCTTTCGAGGGCCGTCAGCTGACGCACGGGCAGGCGGCTGAGGTCGAGGCGCTGATCGAGGCCATGGAGGGGTCGATCGAGACCTTCTTCGCCTGGAATCCGGCGCGGTGGCATCCGATCGCCGACTACCAGGGTGCTACGCTCGGCGCCGCGACGGTGCGGATTCACACGGTCGGAGCGGACAACAAGACCCTCCGGCTCAAGGGACTGCCGGCAGGCTATGTGCTGACCCGGGGCGATCTCCTCAGCTTCGACTATGGCGCCGGTCCATCGCGCGCCTGCCACCGCGTGGTCGAGGCTTCCGCGATCGCAGATGGCGCCGGGGTCACGCCGTTGTTCGAGGTGCGGCCGCATCTCCGCGCCGGAGCGGCGGCGGACATCGTCGTCGGCCTGATCCGCCCGGGACCCGAGATGCGGGTCATCCCCGACACCTATGAGCCCGCCTTCGTGGACCGCCGTTTCGCGTCGATCCGGTTTGAAGCGATCCAGGTTCTCTGAGCCACACCCATGATCCCCTACGACGTGGCCGAGATCGCGGCGCTGCAGCAGCGCACGGTCGTCAAACGGAACTTCGTCTGGTTCCGGGCCCGCAACCGCGCCACCGACGCGATCGAGGAAATCGGCTTCTGGAACGATTTTGGGACGACGACCCTCGACGTCGTCTCCGGGCAGACCGGGGAGCTTGTAAGCCGGACCTACATCGGCTCCGGCGGCCTTATCCAGGTCGGCGATATTCCCCGGACCGGCGACATCTCGGTGCGGCGGGTGCGGATTGTCCTGTCGCCGCTCCTTGCCGCGGTTGACGAGGCGCTCCGCGGCTACGACCCCAAGGGGCAGCCCGTGGAGATTCATCGCGGGCTTCTGAGCCTCGACAGCCGTGAGCTCCTGGCGCCGCCGAAGCCGCTCTTCATGGGCTTCGTCACCGGCGCCCCCATCTCGACCCCGCCCGAAGGCGGTGTCGCGGCGGCGGGGTTCGAATGCATTTCCGCCAGCTTCGAGCTGCTTCAGGGCGAACTCCATGTCCGCTCGGACGACTGGCTGCAGACGCGAGCGACCGGCGATCGCTTCTACCGGTACACGGGCGTCGCGGCCGACTGGGAACTGGCCTGGGGCCAGACCGGGCCGTCGCCCGCGCCAGTCGAGAAGCCCGCCCGCTTTCCGCGGATCAGGGCCTGGCTCGATGCCCGCCGGGAGCGGCTCGGCCGATGACCCGCCTCCTGGGCTGGCGCGTAGCCCTCGCGGCCGAGATCGAACGGCATCGCAGGCTGCCCTTCGCATGGGGCGAGAATGACTGCGTCGTGTTTGCCGCCGACTGCGTGACGGCCGTCACCGGTGAGGACCCCGCCGCTGAGATCCGGGGGCGGTATCGAACGGCAATCGGAGCAAGGCGGCTGTTAAAGAAGCTCGGAGACGACCTCCCAGTCGGGATCACGGCACGTTTCGACTCGATCCATCCCAGCAGGGCGCGGATCGGCGACCTCGCCCTCACGCCGTCGGCCGATGCTTCGTTCACCGAGGGTGCCCTCGGGATCGTCACCGGAGCGGTCGTGACTGTCGTTGCGCCGAACGGCCTCGGCGCCGTGCCGCTGTCGTCCGCAATCGCGGCCTGGCGGGTCTAGGGAACCTCAATGCCGATCGGCACGATCGTCGCCACCGCGGTGGGTCTCGTCACGACCGCCGGCGCGCTCACCGTCGGTGGCATGCTGCTCGCGGGGACGATCAACCTCGTCACCTCCTTCGGCATGGGCGCCATCGTCCGGCGTATTCAGCGGCGCCGCCAGGGTGAGCAAAGCGACGTCGCCGGCGTCTTTGGCGCCCTGCGCGGCGGCGGGATCGTGCCGTGCTCGTTCATCCACGGCCGCTGGGCCACGGCAGGATCGTTGGTCTATCGCGAGACCTGGGGCGAGGACGGCAAGACCCCGAACGCGTACTACGTGACTGTCGTTGCCATCAGCGACCTCCCGGTGACGGGGCTCGCTGGGCTGATCGTCAACAACAAGCCGGTCACGGTCGACCTTGAGGGCGCTCCCGCCACGCAGGGCGTGCCGATCCCCGAGTTCGCGGTCGAGGGTAAGGACCATCTCTGGATCCGCTTCCACGACGGGTCCCAGACCGTCGCCGACTCCTACCTTGTCGCCAAGTTCGGGGGCCACGAAGACCATCCTTGGACGTCGTCCGCGATCGGCACAGGCGTCGCCTATCTGATCGTCACCGCGCTGGTCGATAACGAGCTGTTCTCCGGCTGGCCGGAGTTCATGGCCGTCGTCGACGGCATCCGCCTCTATGACCCGCGCGAGGATGGCACCGCCGGTGGCGAGGGCGATCAGCTATACGCCGACAGTGCCACCCACAGCTTCGGCGAGAACCCGCTCGTTGCCGCCTACAACCTCCTCCGCGGCCTCTCGTATGGCGGTCAGCCCTTCTATGGCGGCAAGCGGATCGGGGTGTTGAACCTGCCGTTCGATGCGTGGGCCGCGGCGATGAACGAGTGCGACCTCCCGGTCGCTCTGGCCGGCGGCGGCACCGAGCCGCAGTTCGTGGCGGGCGGCGAGGTCACGGTCGACATGCCGCCGGCGGATGTTCTCGACGAGTTGATGACGGCGGCCGCCGGCCGGATCGCTGAGTCGGGCGGCATCTATCGACCCTTCGTCGGCGCGCCCGGGGCGGCGCTCTTCGCCTTCACCGACGACGACATTGTCGTCACCGAAAGCCAGGAATTCGAGCCGTTCTTCGACCTCGGCGAGTCGATCAACGGGATCGCCAGCCGATACATCTCCGAGGCAGAGAACTGGCAGTGGAAGGACGCGCCGCAGCGGACCTACCCTGCCCTCGAGGCCGAGGATGGCGGCATCCGCAACCTCGCCAGCATCGCTTATGGCCGGGTCCGCTCGCCAACGCAGGTGCAGAGGCTCGACGACGCGGCGGTGAAGGAGAGCCGGCGCCAGCGGACCCATGTCCTCACCCTTCCGCCGTTCTTCGGCATATTCGAGCCGGGCGAAGTCGGCGCCTGGACTTCTGTGCGGAACGGCTACGCCAACAAGCTGTTCCGGATCGAGCGCGCCGACGACAAGGACAATCTCGACTACCGGGTCACCCTGAAGGAGGTCGATCCGGGCGACTATGACTGGTCACCCGCTGACGAGCTGCCATGGTCGGTCGGCGCGCCCTTCGCGCCTCGTGTGCCCGCGCAGGAGATCGTTGGCTGGGCCGCCGAAGGCATCCTGATCACGCACGACAACGGCCAGCGGAAGGCCGGCGCCCATGTGGAATGGGCGGCTGACGTCGATGACGTCGTCGCGGTCCGCATCCAGATCAGGCTGGCCTCCGACAGCTCCCTGATCCTCGACGCGACTACGAACGCCTGGGACGACGGTGAGGCCGTTCTCACCCAGAACCTCGCCTCGATCACCGACTACGAGGCGCGTGGAAAGTACATCGCCGGATCGAGCCGGGAAACGAGCTGGTCTGACTGGCTTGCCTTCACGACGCCGGACGCCCGCGTCTCCCAGGAGGAACTCGACGCCGGCCTCGACGCCCGCATCCGCGTGATCGAGCAGCAGCAGCGCCAGCTCCTGACGCTGCGCGACGACCTCGACGCTATCCAGGGCGCGATCGCCACCCATGTGACGACGCTGCTCGAGCAGGTCGGCCGGACGCGCCAGTCGCTGGGCTCGCGCTACCAGGAGAACAAGGCCGGCATCGACACCATCGAGACCGTCACGACCGGACTCGACTCCGCTCTCGCCTCGCTCTTCCAGGAGCTGTTCTCGATCACGTCGACGGGAGAGGCGTCGGTCCTGTTCCGGATGCTGGCGACTTCGGTTCCGTCGGGCGCCCTCGCCGCGATGGCGATGCAGCTCCGCGCCGGCACCGATGGCACCTGGGCCGAGGCGGCGATGGAGATGGCCGCCTACTACGACGCCGAACTCGACCAGTATTACTCCAAGATCCGCATGATGGCGGACCGCATCGAGTTCGTGACCAACGGCGCGATCCTGCCGGCCTATCTCCTGGCGATCGCCGACACGCCCTACAGCGTGCCCATCGTCGACGGCACGCCTGACACGATCACGGTCGACCTGTCGCAGCGCCGCCTGACCTACCACACGCTGATGACGTCGAGCGCCCGCCTCCAGTTTCCGATTGGCGCGAAGGCTGGCTTCGAGTGGACCCACCAGATCGAGCAGGATGGCGTCGGCAGTCGGTCGCTGACCTTGGCGAGCGATTATATCGGCAGTGCGCCGACGATCGGGACGGCCGCACGGGACATCACGCTCCTCGTCTGTAAGGTCATCCGGACCGATCCGCCGATCGCGATGGTCGCGGGCCACGGGACCGGCAACATCGCGGGCGGCTCGCCGACCGACGGCGCCGAGGCGTGGGATTCGCCCGGCACGGTCGAATGGCCAGTCCCGGCGCACACGTCGATCACCTTCCGCCTCTGGGGCGGTGGCGGTTCGGGCGGCGCCGCCGGTATCGGCTCGACCGGCATCGGCTCGACCGGCGGCCAGACGAAGATCGACTTCCAGGGCGAGGCGACGAACCTCGTCGCCAACGGTGGCGCCTCGGGCAAGAGCGTCCGCGCCAGCGGCGAGCCGACAGGCGGCGCCGGGGGCACGGGTTCGGGCGGCGACACCAACACCAACGGTAACGCCGGGAACGACGGAAACGAGTCCAACGCCAACAGCTCGACGCGCGGCAAGGGCGCCAACGCGCCGGGCACTGGCGGAGGCACCGGCGGTCCCGCCCGCGCCCTGACCTCGGAGGGCAACGGCTATCCCGGCACGGCTCCGGGCGCCGGCGGCTCGGGCGCCAAGAACTACTATGGCGGCAGCTACCAGACCGGCGGCGGTGGCGGCTCCGGCGCCTTCGTCGAGGTCACGCTCACCCTTCCGGCGGGTGCGGTCATCCTCCTCACCATCGGCGCCGGCGGCACCCGCAGCAGCGACGGCAAATACCTTGGCGGCAACGGCGCCCACGGCCGCATCGAAGCCGAGTGGAGCTGATCTGAATGACCGAGCGGTTCGTCTACACCACCGGGACAATCTCGGTGGCGAACGGCGCATCGTCGGTCACCGGAACCGGGACTGCCTGGAGCGGGCGCGACCGCGAGGGCTCGCAAATCTGGTATCGGCCGGCGGGCGCGCCGGCCGCGCCGCCGCAGCTGATCGGCATCGTCGCCGCGATAGTGCCGCGCGGCGAATACGAAGACCTCACGCTGCCACTGGTGACGCCGTGGACCGGCGCGGGCCTCACCGATGTCGACTACATCATCCTCGACGGCCCGGCGATCGCAAACGGCGTCACCCAGGCGGCGGTCTATGCCCGCTTCGTAGCTCACCTCGAGCAAAACATGGGACTCGTCGGCAACACCGCCGACGACATCAACTACGACCTCGTCCATGAGAACTCGCTCTTCATCGACGATGTCTCGCGCGTCATCTACCAGTGGCGCGACGGTGTTCTGAACGAGGTCTACGCGATCGGCCTGCCTTTCACGCCGAAGGGGGCATACGCCGCCGGCACGACCTATGCCGAGAACGACCTCGTCAGCCACGGCGGCGCGGTCTTCGTCTCGAACGCCGACACCAACCTCGGCAACACCCCGACCGTTGCCCCGTCGCCAGCGTCGTCTGCCTACTGGACCCACTTCCCTGTGCCGGGGGTCGCGGAGGTCCTGATCGCTCTCGGCATCACCGGCGTCACCATCAGCACAGCCGCGCCATCCGGTGGCTCGGACGGGAATCTTTGGCTGCGCCTAGCCTCGTAAGGAGAGCTCCACCGCATGGAAATCCAGAACAAGGAAGGCGGGATCGTCGAGATCGACGGCCGCGTTCGGATCGAACCTGGCCCGCGCGTTCTGACGGCCGTTGCGACGCGGGAGCTGCTCGACGACGCTGTCACGGCACGGCACTACCGCGGGCCGTTCAAGCGCATCGCCACGGTCGGCGATCTCGCGGTGACCATCGTCCGCGATGGCGATTCCTACATCGTCGGCGACGGCAGCGGCGACGAGCTGCGCGACACAAGGGGCAACCTCGTTGAGGTCACCCAGTACACCGTCGATGCCCTAGGCAATCCGATCGTTCTCGGCGAGACGATCACCTATGTCGACTGGCGCTCGAAGTGGCGCAATGGCGGTCCCGGCGCGGTCTGGAACGTCTATTCCCTCGAGGACCCCGACGGACCGGCCGGCGAGCTTTTGCCTGTCTGGCGGAAGAAGGGGACCTTCGACACCCCGGCCCTGGCAATGTCCGCCGCGACGACGATCGCCGTCGAACTCGCCGGCACGCCCGCGCCTAAGGACCCGACGCCCCGCCGTCGGTCGCGGAAATAACTCCGCCTCCTCCCACTCAAACTGGAGCCATCAGGCAATGATCTCCCGGATTCTGCGCAACCTGATGTTGGGCGCGTCGATCTACTCGCTGACCGCCGTGGGCGCGGTGGCCATGCCCTACGTCAACGACCGCGTCATGGACAGCGGCCTCACGATCCTCGACTCCGAGGCCGACCGCATCGACATCTGCACCCAGGAGCCGACGACCTACACCGAGGCGACGTCGACCTACTCCAAGGGGTCGAAAGATCACGGCGCCGCCGGCACGGCGTTCGGCACCGTCGGTGACCGGACGCCGACGGGCCGGAAGGTCTCGTCGACCGCGGTCACCGATGGGACGATCAGCGGCGCCGGCACCGTGACCCACTGGGCGGTCACGGATGTCACCAACTCACGGCTCCTCGCCGCCGGCGCGCTGTCGGCTTCGAAGGTGGTGGCCTCGGGCGATACCTGGTCCCTCGCTTCGTTCGACATCGGCATCGCTGACGCGAGCTAGAGCGGATGCTCCTTGGCGGCGGGCCTCTTGGTGGCGCGCCTCTTGGCGGCCTGCTGCAAACCGGGGCGCATCACACCTGCGCGGCGACGGCACCGGCGCTGGCTTTCGGGACGTGGCCAAACCCCGCGGCCACTCTCGTCAACGGTCTGACTGCCATCCCGCCGACCTTCGCCTGGGGCTCCTGGCCGACCCCGAACCTGCTGCAGGCGAAGGTGCTCGTAGCAGCGGCCCCGATGCTTGCCTGGGGAACGTGGCCGACCCCAAACCTCCTTCAGGCCAAGGTGCTCGCGGCCGTCGTTCCGGTTCTGGCGTGGGGGCCGTGGCCGACCCCGACGCTGGGCTATGTCGTGGTCGTCGCGGCGGCCCCGCCGAGCCTCGCCTGGGGCAGTTGGCCGACGCCAGCCCTGGGGCTCAAGAATGCCCTCATGGCGACCGCTCCGGTGCTGGCGTGGGGCACGTGGCCAGCGCCAAATCTCCTCCAGGCGAAGGTCATCACGGCAACACCTCCGACCCTGACCTGGGGGACGTGGCCAACGCCCAGCCTGTTGCAGGCAAAGGCGCTGACCGCAACGCCTCCCACGCTCGCCTGGGGCTCCTGGCCGACCCCGATGGTCACGGGCCTCATCAACGCGCTCGCCGCGGTCGCTCCGACCCTCGCATGGGGGACGTGGCCCACGCAGGCCGCCGGGCTGGTCAGCGCGCTCATCGCGACGCCTCCGGCCATGG
Source organism: Geminicoccaceae bacterium (assembly GCA_050246385.1). GTDB lineage: Bacteria > Pseudomonadota > Alphaproteobacteria > Geminicoccales > Geminicoccaceae > Benzoatithermus. Next base: position 16,978 of record JBFWWD010000007.1, on the reverse strand, counting down.
CGTTTGGAACGTGGCCAGCGCCGAACCTTCTTCAGCTCAAGAACCTCACCGCGGTCCCGCCGACGCTGGCCTTCGGCGGGTGGCCGACGCCGCGGCTCAGGGCGGGCCGCTTCTACGCCAAGAACAGTGGCGTCTGGCAGCTGCCGCTGACGGTCGCAGCGAAGCAGGAGGGGGCGTGGGTCGACGTCCTCGAGGTCTGGATCAAGAGCGACGGCACCTGGCAGCAACTCTACGGATAGGGACGAATGGCCTTCATCAACGGCGTCTGGTTCCGCTCGGCCGCGAGCGGGACCAGCGACTTCACGGACGGGACGGCCGAATCCGGGCACGAGAACATGACCGCGGCCGGCTGCGTCAACGGCCAGCCCTACTCCTACAAGGCGATCAGTGACGACAGGACCCAGTGGGAATACGGACGGGGCAACTACAACTCGGGCAGTGGCCTGATCGCACGAACGACGATCTTCCATTCGAGCAACGCGAACGCGAAGGTCAACTTCACCGCGGCGCCGAAGGTATATCTCTCCCCGCTCCAGGCGGACTTCGATAGCCTCTTTACCGACCCGGTCATCACCGGGGCGATCAAGGAGGACGTCCACACCATCACTGATGGCGCGGCGTTCGAGATCGACCCCGGCAATGGCTCGATCCAGATCGTCACGCTCGGCGCCAACCGGACGCCGGCTGCGTCCAACTTCCAGGCTGGCGAGAGCGTCACGCTGATGATCGCCGACGGCACCAGCTACGCGATTACCTGGTCGACTGTCGCCGTCGTGTGGGTTGGCGGCAGCGCCCCCACGCTCGCTACCAGCGGTTACACCGTCGTCGAGCTCTGGAAGGTGGGCTCCACGATCTATGGCGCTCACACAGGAGATGTCGCGTGACCTATGTGATTGCCCGTAACGGCACGGTCGTCCGGTATCCCTACTCGTTCGCCCAGCTGTGCCAGGATCACCCGGAGGTGTCCTTCCCGCGCGAGCCGAGCGACGCGCTCCTGGCCGAGTTCGGGATGCTCCCGGTCGCAGATGCGACCAAGCCCGAGCCCTCCGACCCGCTCACGCGGCGCGTTGTCGAAGGTGTCCCCGCGCTCGTCGAGGGTCTGTGGGTCCGGAGCTGGGTCGAGGAGGCGATCAGCGCCGAGGAGATTCTTGCGCGCGAGAAGTCCGAAACCGACGACGACCATCGCCAGTCGGTGAAGGCTGATCCGTTCGTCGCGAGCTTCCTCGCAATGTCGCCGGCGGAGGTCGTCGCCTACGTCGACACCAACGTGACCAACCTTGCGTCGGCAAAGGTCGTCATCGCGAAGCTTGCCCAGATGATGCTTCTCCTCGCCCGGAGCGAGTTCCGCTAGTCGTGCTCGCGCACAAGCTCCGCAGGGTCCGCACCAGCGGCCCGCTGACCTATGTCGGCGGCTATGCGACCTCGTGGCTGGGGCAGACCACCGACAAGGTGGTGTCGCTTACGTCGCTCACGGGAGGGACCGACAGTGCGCCCCAGGCGGGCGACATCGTCATTGCCGCGTTCGCACGAGCGAACCAGTACAACCTCGCTGCTCTCCTGATCAGCGGCTACACCGAGATCGCTCAGGACACGAGTGGCGACTCCGAGGGCGAACTCGCTCTCCTGGTCGCTTACAAGTTCATGGGCGGCTCTCCCGACACCACCATCACCCTGCCCACGACCAACAGCACCGCCGCAGCCGGTGCGGTCTGCATCTCGGTGTGGCGGAACGCCAATCCGACGACGCCTTTGGACGTCGCAGCGGCATCCGCGTCAGGCGCGAACTCAGCCATCCCCAATCCGCCCACGATCACGCCGGCCACGGCGGGCTGCGTGATCTTCGCTTGCGGTGGCGCCGGCCACATTCGGGGAACGGCCACCTTCAGCAGCTCGGACCTCACCAATTTCCTGACCGTTGGCGGAAACGATACCAACGACATCTCCCTTGGTCTCGGGACCAAGACCAACTGGACTTCCGGGGCCTTTGACCCGGCTGCCTTCACCTTCAGCGCCAGCAACAGCACCGCATACGCCTGGACGGCGATCACGTTCGTTCTCCGAACGGCGTGAGGCACTGCCCTATTAGCGCGAGCCGGAGTCGGCCGCGCTGACGTCTGGCGCCGCAGCGCGCTAACTCCCCGAACCTGAAAACCTGACCACGAGGAACAGATGGCGAGCGCCAATCTCGAGCGCGGACTCGCGCACGTTTTCGGCCATGAGGGTGGGCTGTCCCTCGACCCGAACGACCGCGGCAACTGGACAACTGGCGTCATCGGCAAGGGCGAGCTGAAGGGCACCAAGTTCGGCATCGCCGCTCATGTCTACCCGGACCTCGACATCCGTGGCCTGACCCTGACGGAGGCGGCAGGAATCTACCGGCGGGACTACTGGACGAAGATCCGCGGCGACCTCCTCGCCAGCGGGATCGACGTCGTCATGCTCGACACGGCGATCAACAGCGGGCCCGGCCGGGCGATCAAGCTTCTGCAGGCCTCGCTGGGCGTGTCGGTCGACGGCGGCTATGGCCCGGAGACTTTTGGCGCCATCGGCAAGGTACGCGACTGGGCGCCGGTGATCCGAGACTACTGCCGCCGCCGCATGTCCTTCCTCCGGGCCCTGTCGTCGTGGGTCCACTACGGCAACGGCTGGACGCGGCGTGTCGCCGAGACGGAGGCCCTCGGCATCCGGATCTATCTCGAATCCCTCGGTCGGTCCGAGGCGTCGATCGCGGCAGCCGCCGCGGCCGAGTCCGAGGCGGCGGAGAAGTCCAGCCGCCGAAACCAGGGCGCCGCCGCTACGGCTGGCACCGCCACTGCGGCGGACGGCGCGGTTCTGGTCGACCAGACCACCGACACCGCGCCGGTCGATACGGCCACCGTGCCGCTGCCACGGCCCAACCCTGAGCGCGTGCCGGCGCTCGATCCCGCCTGGATCGACTGGCTGGTCGGTGGCGCGCTCGTCGCCGGCCTCGTGGTCGTCGCCTATTTCCTCTGGCGCTCCCACCGCCAGAAGGTCCGCCGCGACGCGTATCGCGGCATCGCAACCCACTAACTCGGAGGAGCATAATGGCTGGATTGCTTGCGAACGCGGCTCGCGTTCTGCTGCCGAAGCTGGTGGAGGCCGGAACCGGCCTCCTGGCCGATCTCGTCCGGCGCCAGTCGCCGGCCGCCGCGACCGTCGTCGAGCGTCTGGGCACGGCCCTTGGCGTCGAGCCGACCCCGGAGGCGATCGCCGCACGCTACGACGAAGCGCCGGAGGAGGCCGCCGCGGTCATGCGCGCGGTCGAGGATTCCCGTTCGCCCGATGAATGGCGAACGCTTGAGCGGGCCGAGAGCAATCGCGCCGATCTCCTCAAGCGGGAGGACGAGCGCGAAAGCTGGTTCTCTTGGGGCTGGCGACCGGCAATGTCCTGGCTCCTGATCTTCCTCTGGCTCTGGGGCCTCTTCCTGCAGCCGCTGACGACCGCCTTCGGGGTGCAGGTGGACTCGCCGCCGATAGACGATCTCCTCGCCTTCTCCGGCATCTGGCTCGCGATCTACGGCGGCGGCCACACCCTCAAGAGCGTGCTTGGCAAGCGATAGACGCCGAGGCCCGAATGGAACCGACCACCGCCATCACCTGGGGTCTCGCGAGCGGCCTCACCGGCGCTTTCCTTGCCGGCGTCTCCACCCTCGCGTTCCTCGCGAGCCGACTGCGGCAGCTCCGGGACGAGCTGATTGCCGAGATCCACCAGGCCCGATCCGAGAGCGACAAGAAGATCGACGTCCTGGCGGGCGAGCTTCGTGCCACGGAGGAGCGGCTGCAGCGCCATGAGCTGCATGTTGCTCAGAACTTCATACCGCGCGCCGCCGTCGAGGACGGGTTTGGCCGGATCGAGAAGGCAATCGCATCGGCTATGGACCGCATCGACGCGAGATTCGAAAAGGTGGAAGCTAAGCTTGAACAACGCGACTGATACGGGCGCCGCCACGCTCGTTCTCATAGGGGCCGGTCTCTGGGGACTCCATATGGGGCTCACCCAGGGCCTTCTCTCCAAGCTCGTGGCAGACTCCTCGCCGGCGGAGCTTCGTGGCACCGCCTTCGGGATATTCGGCATCGTGTCCAGAGTGGCAGTGCTCATCGCCAGCACGATTGCCGGATCCCTATGGGACAATCGAGGACCTGCTGCGACCTTCGTCGGCGGAGCTGCTTTCGCTGCCCTTGCCCTCATCGCCCTGGTCGCGACGTCCGTCTGGACGCGGCACGACAACAAACAGCGCGACTGAAGCGGTTCTACGTCACCATCTGGAGTGGGCAGGGATCACGGAATGACGCATCCACCAGGAGGGCGGTTCGCCTCCTGCCCGCGGGTCATCACGGGTTCGTGAAGCGATCCCGTGGATGCGGTCGTAACGCCGAGCTGACCGGACAGACTCCACACTGACCCTCGCGGCGAATGTCTGCTGGTTCGACACGCGCGGGGTTTCACATCGACCACGGAGTCACCTCTCATGTATCGCCCAGCCCTGTTATCGTTGCTGCCGCTCATTGGGTTCACCGTTGCCGCCGGCGCCCAACAGGTCCCGATGCCCACAACTGCGGGCATCATCGAAGTTGTCTCCCCGACACCGGGACAGACCATCACGACTACGGATATTCCTGTGGTCGTGCGCGTCTCAAACTTCACATTGGCGCCCGAAGCCGTCGGGCGGCCCGACGTCGACGGCGAGGGCCACATCCACGTCATGCTCGACGGCATGAACATGGGCGTCCTGTTCAATTTCTACACCAGCACCGAGTTCACGCTTCCCGGTGATGCGATTGCTCCTGGCGAGCACACACTGATCTTTGACCTGGCGAGCAACACGCACATGGACTTCGCCAACACTGTACAGCAGATCACGATCAATTATCAGCCTGCGGCCGCTGTCGCCGCGCCAGCTCCGGCGACTGCGACAGGCGCGTCGGTCGCGATCGTGGCGCCGGCGGACCATGCAACCGTCGGCGCAACCTTCGAACTCACGGTCAGCCCGACGAACTTCCAGCCGTCGCTTGGCCTCGAGGGCAAGGAGAACATCGGGGGGTACGGCCACTATCACGTGTTCGTCGACATGCAGCACATGGATATGGCGGCCGGCGCGATGATGAGCATGGCCGGAATGGTCGCGATGCCGGGCACCAACGTGATCCCGTTGGACCTCTCTGCCTGGCCAGCTGGGGAACACACGATCACGGTGGAGTTGGTCCAGAATGACCATACGCCGCTTCCGGGCGCCGCACCGGCGATGATCACGATCAACCTGGCGAAGTAGAGTCAGAGGTTCGTCCCCTTCGAGATCTGTGTTGCCCTGCTTCCAGGCAGGGCGACACCCTCGCTCCATTCGATTGAAGAAAGAAGGCAGGGAGTATGAGCGCGTTCCTAGCTAAACCTTGGCTCGGACTCGTCGTCGCGCTGGCAGCGACGACCTCAGCCCAAGCGCAGCCTCAGACGGCCCAAGTGGCCATCATCGAGCCGGCGTTTCAGCCGCCCTCGGCCTGGACCTACGATCCCGCCGAGCTCACCGTCAAAGTCGGGACCACGGTCACGTGGACCAATCAGGGAGCGGTCCTTCACACTGTAACCGTCACCGCGGATGCAGTGACGGCCACAGGAATCCAGTTTGATTCAGGGGATCTTCGCCACGGCGAGAGCTTCAGTTTCACGTTCGAGACGGTTGGAACGTTCGCTTACTACTGCCGGTACCATCTCTGGATGACCGGCACCGTAGTCGTCGTGCCCTGACATCAATGCAGCCGCCGTGATTGGCCGCAATCACGCAGCGGCAGTGCCCACGGCTAACTCTATCAAGGAACAAGTCAGTGAATATCGCCTACAAGAAGAGCCTCATCTCGACTGAGCCAGCCGCCCACCGGGCGCGGGCCATTGTTGAAGGCGTCACGATTGCCGACAGCGCGGACGCACTCATTCTGCACGAGGCGGGCCATGCACCGGTCCTGTATTTTCCGCTGGCGGACGTGGTGTCAGGCATGCTGGTGCCGACCGCCCATGCTTCGTCCTGCCCGCTCAAGGGGGACGCAAACTACTACTCCATTCGCCTCCCCAGCGGGCGCGTGGTCGAGAACGCTGTGTGGCAGTACGCGCACCCCAAGAAAGGACTTCCTGAACTGGCTGACCGGGTGGCGTTCTATCCGCATCTGGTGCGCCTGGTAACCGGTGAGACCACCTAGTAGGTGACGCTTCGTGCCGAACAGGCCGATCAGCTAGGGCCCTCTACCATTGGTGTTCGCCGGGGTGCCACCAGAAAACGGCACCCCGGCCGAGCCTCAGCTGGGCCGGTCCCACCAAGTCAGTCCGGCCTCCGCATGGCCCAGGACTCAGGCCCGGGCCCCCTTAGGATAACGGGATACACTCTGCACACCCCCGACCGTGCCGGTTCAACGGAGGTCACGAGCCACTCGGGTGGCCGGCTGATAACGGCAGGCATTTCAGAGGCGTCGGAAAACCAAACGGAGCACGACGGGCCGACCGGCGAATCGTCAGCCGCCGAGCCGCGCTGGAGCCTCCGCGTCCGCCAGCGAATCGCGGTCCAGCATCTCAAGCACGGGACAGTCAGGAACCGATTCCCCCGAGCACTGAGCCACTGCGGCCGCCAGGATGCCCTCGAGTCGAGCGAGATCGGCCAGCTTGCTCCTCACCGTTTCAAGGTGTCCGCCGGCAATGCTCCGCACTTCCGCGCAGGTCGCCAGCCGGCGGTGCCCGAGCCCCAGTAGCCCCCGGATATCGTCGAGCGTGAATCCAAGTTCGCGAGCGCGCCGAATGAAGCTGAGAGTTCGCGAGTGGCCTTCGCCATAGGCCCGCCGGCCGCCTCCGGTGCGGGGCGGCGCCGGCATCACGCCGATCCTTTCATAGTAGCGGATCGTCTCGATGTTGACGCCGGTCAGCCGAGACAGCTCGCCGATCGACAGAGCATCCCCTCGCAGAGACGTGATCGCGACCATCGTTGTCACCCGTTGCTCCTGTAGTTGCTACAGGATGCAGCCTCGGCGTCAGCCAAATCAATCAGGGTTTAGCCGACGGCCCCAGACGGATGCTCCGATCGCATAACCCAAGGAGCCAGCGACCGGTGCAACGGCCCGATGAAGCCGAGCCGGGCTCAATCCCCGCCCACGTTCCAAAGGACATGAAACCCTCAAGATGCCGGAAAGCTACAACTACGATCTGGTCATTCTCGGCTCGGGATCGACGGCTTTTGCCGCGGCGCTGCGGGCGCGAGAGCTGGGCCGAACTGCTGTGATGATCGAAAGCCGGACACTCGGCGGAACATGTGTCAATCGCGGATGCCTGCCGTCCAAGAATCTCATCGAGGCGGCCAAGATCGTCTACGAAGCTCGTAACCCGCGGTTTCCGGGTCTGCGTCCCGTTGGCGATGCGCTGGAGATCGATTTCGCCACGCTTGTCGCCCAGAAGGACGAAGTGATCCAGGCGTACCGCCAGAAGAAGTACGACGGCCTGCTCGGCGGCGGAGTGAGTGTCATCGAGGGCGCGGCCCGCTTCGTCGGTCACGACGCCGTCGAGGTCAACGGCCGACGGATCACCGGCGAGCGCTTCCTCATCGCGACCGGCTCGAGACCGACAATTCCCGACATTCCGGGACTGGCCGATGTTCCGTTCTTGACCAGCGACTTGTTGAGCCACGGCGAGGAGGTCGAGCTAACCGAACTACCGGCGTCCATCATCATCATCGGCGGTGGCTACATCGCCCTCGAGCTCGGCCAGATGTTCTCCCGTTTCGGCAGTCGGGTCACCATCCTGGAGCGGAGCAGGCAACTTCTTGGGCAAGGCTACGAACCGACGCTGGGGCGCGCTGTCGAGCGCATCCTCCTTGCGGAGGGCATCGAGGTCATCACCCGGGCCGCAGTCTCGAGCGTGCGCTCCGAGGGCGAGGAGGTTGTCGTCTCATTGAGGGTCGGCGAAGAGGATCGCGAACGGCGAGCCGCGAGGCTCCTTGTGGCCGCGGGGCGTCGACCGAACTCCGATGAAATCGGGCTGGCCTCGGCCGGCGTCGGCGTAAACGATCGCGGCGAGGTCGAGGTCGATCCGCACCTCCGTACTCGAGTTTCGACCATATTTGCCGCCGGCGACGTAGTCGGGGCATTGCAGGGGAGCCAAATGGCCACCCCGGTGGGGTCACGGCAGGGCGGGATCGCTGCCCATAACGCGCTCAACGCCGGTGATCCTCGACGCTTTGACGGCCGGGTCATCCCAAGGGCGATCTTCATCGACCCTCAGGTCGGAATGGTCGGGGCCACGGAAGCAGAGGCGATAGCGGCGGGCCATCGCTGCTGGTGTACGACCCTGCCAATGGAGATCGTGCCGCGCGCCGGGGCGATCCGGGATCCTCGCGGATTCATCAAGATGATCGCCGACGCCGACACCAACGAGGTGCTCGGGGTGACAATGCTCGGTGCGAGTGCCGCCGAGGTCATTCACGAGGCGGCCATGGCGATGCATTTCAGAGCTAAACTCAGCCACTTCGTTGATCTGATCCACGTCTACCCGTCCATGGCGGAGGCCATGAAGCTCATCGCCATCGCAAGGACCAAGGACCCCTGGCAGTTGTCATGCTGCGCTGACTGAGGTCCGACCGGTCCGGCGCTGCCTAGCCTCGCAAGGCGGAATGGCGCGTCGAAGATCGCCCTCACGCCGGTGAGCCCCCTCAACACGACGACGGAAAGCGCCGCTCCCAAACTCGTGATTACCCCACTTATTGACCGATCGGTACATAATATGCTCAGGTGAGAGCCAGCCAACGGAAATGTCCCCGCTGCGTTTTTGACCGAACGGTAAATAACCGTCATCAAAAGACGCCGAGAATACGGAGCGTCGTCGTTAAAATGAATAAGGCCAAGGTAGTAATATATACAAAGGACTATTGTGGCTATTGTACTCGCGCTAAGGAACTGCTTCGGCGCAAGGGCACAGTATATACTGAGATTGATGTTACAGAGGATGCAAGACTACAGACAGAGATGATCCGGCTTTCAGGACGACGGACTGTACCTCAAGTATTCATCGATGGAAAGGCATTGGGAGGTTATGATGATCTCGCCGCGCTTGACCGGAAGGGTGAACTCGATGGTCTCCTCTCGGCGAAAGCACCTGTCAACGCGGATGGTGGCCAGCACCCCCTGATCATCGTCGGCAGCGGTCCGGCCGGATATGCGGCCGCCATCTATGCTGCCCGGGCTGGCTTGCGGCCGATCATCGTTGCCGGGGCCGAGGTCGGTGGCCAGTTGGTCAATACCACCGAGGTCGAGAATTGGCCGGGTGGACCGGTTGCCTTGCAGGGCCCGCAGCTCATGGATGCTCTGCGCGCTCACGCAGAGCGCGTAGGCGCAACGATCGTCGACGATCACATCGAGAAGGTGGATCTGTCGCGTCGGCCCTTCAGGATCACCGGCCAGTCGAAGGAGTACGCGTCGGACGCCATGATAGTGGCGACCGGCGCGTCGCCACTCCTTCTCGGCCTGCCATCGGAATCGACGTTCAGGGGCCGCGGCGTATCGACTTGCGCGGTGTGCGACGGCTATTTCTACAAGGGTCAGAAGGTTGCGGTGATCGGCGGCGGCAATACGGCCATCGAGGAAGCGCTATACCTCGCCAATATCGCCGCGCACGTAACCCTCGTCCACCGGCGTGATGTACTTCGCGGCGAGAAGGTCCTGCAGGACCGGCTCTTCGCACGGGTAGCGGAAGGTCGCGTCACGGTCCTCTGGGACACCGTCGTGGAAGAAGTGCTGGGGACGGAGGCGGGCGTCACCGGGCTTCGCCTTCGCAGCACCAGGAACGACCGCGAGCTGACGCTGCCCACGGACGGCGTCTTCGTCGCCATCGGTCACAGTCCGAACTCCGCCCTCGTCTCCGGCCAGGTTGCCATAGAGAACGGCTACATAAAGGTGGTCGGCGGCCTCGGCGGTCGTGCAACGGCAACATCCGTCGAAGGCGTCTTCGCCGCTGGCGATGTCGCTGACCCGATCTACCGGCAGGCAATCACATCGGCAGCGAGCGGCGCCATGGCGGCTTTGGACGCTGATCGCTTCCTATCCATGCAGCCCCGGTTCGATCGAGCAGCGGCCGCCTGAAGCGAACCTGGGACGGCCGCGGTTCGATCGGTCGGCACGGGCAACGCTGCCCCTTGCGGCCATCGACGACGCCGAGGCGCTCCAGTTGATCTGGAAACTACCTCAACCCCAATGGACAAGGGAACGAAACGCAATGAGAGTAGAAGTTCGAAAGACCATAGCGGTTCCGGCCGAGCAAGTGTGGTCGAAGCTCAGGACCTTCGATGAACTAGACAAGTGGCTACCAATCGTGAGCACTTGCAGTATTGAGACGACGGCCAACGGCATCAAGCGATACTGCGGATTTGCAGACGGCACGAACATCGTCGAGAACCTCGTCGAGCGCGACGATTTCTCGACGACCCTTCACTACAACATCGAGGATGGCGCCATGCCATTCACCGGGCACAAGGCTACGATTGCCGTCAGGGATGCAGGCAGCGGTTGGTCCGAGGTAACCTGGAGTTCCACCATGGAAGCAGGTCCTGGAGCCGAGGAAGCGGTGAGAGGCATGCTCGAGGCGGCATACTCGGCGGGCATCGCCGGCCTCGAGGGACTCTGTCTCGCTGAGCAGGAGCGCTCGCTGTCGGCGCTGGTCCACTAGGGACAGATTCGGTGATGCCGGTTCAGGACCTCCATCCGTCGGTTCTCGATCTTCACGCGCAATGGAGCGACGCCACGCGGCGTCGCCCCGACAATGTCGCGACATCCCATCGATTCAAGACACCCAGGAAACTGGCGGCAGGTCTGGTGAATCTTATAGCAGCGGTCGCCTTCACGCCCGCTGCCTCTGCCAGCGAATGGACCTTGATCGCAATCGCCACGCCGGCCCCGGCCACTTCGATCCGGCAGGCGGGCGAGGCGGTCTTCTTCGAGGCCGGCAACTCCTATCGCATCGTCCCCTGCGTCGAGGACCGGCTCTGCTTCGAACGCGACCGGCCGCCAATAGAGACTCGCGCCGCTGGCGGCATCCCAGGGGGAACGATTACGGAGGCGCCGGGGCTGGGCATTGTTCGGGCATCCTATGGCGCTCCAACGGAGCGGTACCCCCATGGCGTCCTCGGCGACCGGATCGAGGGCGGCGCGATCGAGGTGGTTGATGACACCGGCCGGTCGATCCGCCTGGTGCTCAATCAGCAGACGGTCTTCGAGGATATCGCGCCGCGAATTGCCGATATCGACGGCGATGGCCGGAACGACGTGGTGGCCATCAGGTCCGACGTGTCCGCCGGCGCGGGTCTCGTGGTCTACGGCATGGAGGGACCGGCGCTGCGCGAACTGGCAAGCATCCCGCCCATCGGGCAGCCTAATCGCTGGCTCAACGTCGCGGGAATCGCCGATTTCAACGGCGACGGGAACATCGACATTGCGCTGGTCCGGACTCCACACATCGGCGGGCGACTCGAACTGTGGACGATGTCTGGCGGTGCGCTGACTCGCATGGCAGCTCTCGACGGCTTCTCGAACCACGTCATTGGATCGACGGTCCTCGGGATGTCGGCGGTTGCGGACGCAGATGGCGACGGCATCCCGGATCTCGCCCTTCCCTCCGCGGATCGAATGACCTTCCGAATCATGACCGCAAGATCGGGCGCTTGGGAGGAGATTGGCCGGGTCCCGACGACGGCGCCGATATCCATGGCCGTTGGCGTCATCGCGTCGAACGGCTCGCCGGTCTTCGTCATCGGGACCGGTGCAGGCGCCGTGTTCTACGCCGCGCGGCAAGAACCCTAAGGCATCGGCCGTTCGCTCGCGAGAATTGGGCGGACGTCCGTCTCCCTGGCCGCCGAAGTCGATAGGACTCGTCCTGGGGCGGCAGAACCGAATTTGCTCCGCTTCTAACGCGCGTCGTTCACACCTTTCTCCTCGCAGGATGGCCGCGCGACGCCGGAGAAAACCGTCGAGCCCGAAGCGGTGTAACGAGCGCGGCGCCCGATTGACCCCAAGGGACACTGACCAGCCCATCACGAGACCCCCAGCATTGCAGAAGCCCCCCGCTATATCGTTGCGCGTCCCCTGGCTGGTAACGGTCGCGTCGGCGGCGACGACCATCATCGCGCTCAGCCTTTTCTTCGGCCTTGGCGGCCACAGATACTTCACGGTGTCGACCCTGGCCGAACACAGGGGCCGGCTGCTGGAGGCCTTCCAACGTGCCGGAGCTGTCGCCCCCTTCGGGTTCGTGGCGCTCTATGCGGCGGTCGTTGCTCTTTCCCTCCCGGCATCGCTGGTGATGACCACCGCGGCCGGCTTTCTCTTTGGAGCGGTGTCCGGCACCTTCTATTCCGTCATCGGGGCCACTGCGGGGGCCGCGCTACTCTTCGTGATCGTTCGGAGCGGCCTCGGCCGCGTCGTCGGCGGCGAGTGGGTCGAGCGGCTCCGTGGCGGCCTTTCACGAGAGCCCTTCCGCTACCTCCTGTTCATCCGCCTGTTGCCGGTCGTGCCATTCTGGCTGGTGAACCTCGCGGCTCCCATACTCAAGGTTCCTCCGCGGATCTTCGTCGCGGCCACCGCCATCGGGGTCGTACCGGGCGCTGCGGTCTTGGCGGGCCTGGGGAACGGCATGGGCGCGATCATCGACGAAGGCGGCGCCGTATCGACGGGGGACTTGCTTCAGCCCGCGATGTTGGTGCCCGTTGTCGCGCTGCTTGCGCTCGGGCTCGCAACGGCGATCCGTCGGCGCCGCCTCGCCCGGGCGCGGGGGCGCTCCTGATGGAGCACCTAACTGCGGACATCTGCGTGATCGGGGGCGGCTCCGGTGGCCTCACGGTGGCTGCGGGGGCGGCTCAGCTCGGAGCACGGACCGTTCTCTTCGAACGCGGCGAAATGGGCGGGGACTGTCTCAACTACGGCTGCGTTCCTTCGAAGACCCTGATTGCTTCGTCCAGAATGGCCCATCGCGCGCGCAACATGCGAGACTTCGGCATTGCCACAGGGCCGGTCAAAATCGACTTTACCAGGGTCGCCGACCGGATTCGCAAAACGATCACGGCCATTGCGCCGCACGACTCGCAGTCGCGGTTCGAAGGCCTGGGCGTAACCGTCATCCGCTCTACCGCGCGCTTCATCTCGCCCAATGAGGTGGATGGAGGTGACGTGCGGGTGAAAGCTCGACGGATCGTCATAGCGACCGGATCACGTCCGTTCATTCCGCCGATTCCGAACCTGGAGACTGTGCCATACCTCACCAACGAGACGATCTTCGAGCACCGCCTTCGTCCGTTCCACCTGCTCATCATCGGCGGCGGGCCTATCGGGGTCGAGCTGGGACAGGCATTCCAGCGCCTCGGTACGAGGGTGACGCTGGTCGAGGCCAACCGGATCCTCGGGAGTTCCGATCCGGAGCATGCCCAGATTGTCCGCCAATCCCTCGTTTCCGACGGACTGACCCTGCTCGAGGGTACGACCATAGCCGGCGTGAGATGGACCGGCGCCGAGGTAATCGCGTCGACGTCAGGCGCGGCCGGGTGTGGTGAAATCCGAGCGTCGCACCTGCTTGTGGCGACCGGGAGGACCCCGCGGCTCGCCGATCTGGATCTGGACGCCGGCGGCGTCGCTTATTCCGCGAAGGGCGTCTCCGTCGACCGCCGACTTCGCACGAGCAATCGCCGAGTCTATGCGCTGGGCGACGTCATTGGCGGGCCCCAGTTCACGCACGCCGCCGCCTACCAGGCGGGGATTGTCCTGGGGAATGTGCTGTTCGCACTGCGCCGAAGGGCGGACTATTCGGCGTTACCCTCGGTTACCTTTAGCGATCCGGAGCTGGCAGAAGTGGGCCTTCGGGAGGCAGCTGCCCGCGCGCGGTTCGCGGGTGTCACCGTCGCCCGGGCGGGGTACCCGACGATCGATCGCGCCGTCACTGACGGTGAGCCTACGGGAATGGTCAAGGTCATCATTGGCCGTCGCGGCCGCATTCTTGGGGCCAGCATCGTCGGTCATCAGGCGGGAGAGCTCGTCCAGGTCTGGACGCTGGCGATTGGCCAGCGACTGCGCGCAAGACAGGTAGCCTCGATGATCTCGCCGTATCCGACCTTCGGCGACATCAACAAGAAAGCAATTACAAACTACTACGGAAAAAGACTTTTCAGCAAATGGCCACGACGCGTCGCAACAGCTATCCGTAGATTAGTTCCGTAGTCTATTATCAACGTGCGCAGAACTATAACCTCCCGCAATATAATAGAGCTAATCATGTCTTTTCGAATTTGGTCGAAGGCCGGGCTTCTGTCTTTGATGTTGTTGCTCTCCGTCTCGTCGGCGGCAGCCGACGAGTGGGAGGACGTCCTTTCCGTGGCTCGAGGCCAGACGGTCTACTGGAACGCGTGGGGCGGCGACGAACGGACCAATGCGTTCATCTCCTGGGTGGGCGAGGAGGTGAGCCGGCGCTTCGGCGTCACCGTCAGGCACGTGAAACTGGCCGACACTGCGGAGGCCATCGTTCGGGTCCTGGCGGAGCAGACCGCGGGGCGCGGCCAGGGCGGATCGGTCGATCTCATCTGGATAAACGGGACAAATCTCCTGACAATGCGCGAGCGCGGTCAGCTGTTCGGACCCTTTGTCGAGTTCTTGCCAAACTATCAGTACGTCGACACGACCTCGAAGCTGTCTAACCTGGTCGATTTTACTATTCCCGTTGATGGGATGGCCGCGCCCTGGCGGCTCGCTCAGCTGATCCTGGCTTACGATTCGGCACGGATTTCTGCAGTGCCGCGCTCGGCCGTGGAGATACTCGATTGGGCGTTGCTACATCCGGGCCGCTTCACCCATCCCCACCCGCGCGACTTCCTCGGCGTGACGTTCCTCAAGCAAGCGCTCTACGAACTCGCACCGGATTCGTCCGTGCTGCTGCAGCCGGCGAACGCCGAAATCTTTGCAGCCGCGACCGCGCCGCTGTGGGACTGGTATGACCGGCTGCTGCCGATGCTCTGGCACGACGGTCGCCAGTTTCCTGACAACGGCCCAGCGGCACGCCGCCTTCTGGATGACCTCGAAATCGACCTGACGGTGTCATTCGATCCCGCCGAGCCGGCCGGCTGGATCCGAGCGGGACTGGCGCCACCGACAGTGCGCGCAGCGGGGTTCACCAACGGCTCGATCGGCAATACCAGTTTCGTCGCGATCCCCTTCAACGCGTCGAGTCCGGAAGGCGCGATGGTGGTCGCAAACTTCCTGCTCGATCCCCTCGCTCAGGCCCGCGCGCAGGATGTCCGTGTCCTGGGAAGCTACAGCGTGCTCGACCTGTCCAGGCTCGGCCCGGAACAGTTGAGGGCCTTCGAGGAACTCGGCGCGGATGCGGGGGTGCCGGGCGCTGCCGAACTGGGGCCTGTCCTCCTCGAGCCGCATCCGTCGTGGTCGGCCATGCTCGTCGAGGAGTGGACCCGACGATACGGCCGTTAGAAGTGCCGAAAGAGCTTGCTCTGGGCGCGCCGCGTCGCCTCGCGACGCCGGCCTCGATCGGCGTGGCGATCGTGGTGCTGCTGCCGGTCGTCGCTGGCCTCGTTGGAACCCTTCTTCCCTCGCTCGGCCTGATTCGGGGCGACGCCGGTTCGGACCACGGGACGCCGCCAATCTTCCGCGTGCTCGCGGACGCCCAGTTTGGAAGAGCAGTCCTGCTGTCCCTGTTCACGGGTGTCTTCTCCACCGCGCTTGCCTTCGCACTTGCAGCCGCATTCTGCGCGAGTGCGGCTGGCCGGCGCCGGTCCGGCCGGTTCTGGCTGGTGCTGACCCCGATCCTGGCGGCGCCGCATGCCGCCATCGCCATCGGGGTCGCGTTCCTGATCGCCCCGAGCGGATGGATCGTCCGGCTCCTGTCGCCGTGGCTGACCGGCTGGGACGTGCCCCCGGACGTGATCACCGTGGGTGACGGGGCGGGGCTCGCGTTGATCGGGACGCTCGTCATCAAGGAGTTTCCGTTCATCGTTCTGATGACGCTCTCCGCCTCGCGCCAGGTTCCCGTTGCCCTTCACCTCCGGACCGCGTCCGCGCTCGGGTACTCACCGCAGGGCGCGTGGCTGAAGATCATCCTTCCGCAGTTGTACCGGCAACTGCGGTTGCCCGTTTATGCCGTGCTGGCCTACTCCGTCTCGGTCGTCGACATGTCGCTCATCCTCGGGCCGACGGGGCCGCCCACACTGGGTGTCCTGGCTTTTCGATGGCTGGTTGGCCCGAACGCTGGCGCCTACCCCCTCGGCGCGGCGGCTGCGCTGCTGCTTCTGGGCGTCGGTGTCGTGGCGATTGGAGTGTGGCGCCTTGGCGAGCGGGTGTTGGCGGTGGTTGGCAGGCGTGCGCTCGCGCGCGGTCGGCGCGGCTCCGGCGCCATTGCCGCACGCTTCGGCCGGCTCTCGGGCGGGGCGGCGTTCACTATGGGCGGCGCCGCCCTGCTCGCCATCGGCATCTGGTCGGTAGCGGAAGTCTGGCGCTTTCCCGCCCCATTCCCGTCGGCATGGTCGTTTGGGACCTGGCGGACCCAGTCCAGTGCCGTCGGCAATCTGGTCTTCACCACGCTCGCCCTCGCCATTTCGAGCACGGCGATCGCTCTTCTCCTGGTTGTTCCCTGGCTTGAATCCACGACCCGGCATCGCGGACAGCGCTCCCGGCTGGATGCTGCGATCGTCTATGGCCCGCTTCTGATCCCCCAGATTGCCTTCATGTTCGGCCTGCAGGTCTTTCTTGTTCGGCTGCGTATCGACGGAACTTTCCTTTCGGTGGTCTGGGTGCACGTCGTCTTCGTTGTTCCGTACCTCTTTATCGCCCTCGCCGACCCCTGGGGCTCGCTCGACCCACGGTACGAGCGAACCGCCCTCGCCCTCGGCGCATCAAGGACCCGCGTGTGCCTCAAGATCAGATTGCCGATGCTGTTCGGCCCCCTCGCCGTTGCCGC
>JBFWWD010000006.1:0-48680 GCA_050246385.1 Geminicoccaceae bacterium | reverse complement strand
ACAGGCTCGGCCATTCGACCCCGGACGCACCCAACATCGCCGCCCTCCTCGCCATGCCGTCCCGGCACGGCGAGACCATCGCAGCGTCGCCTCACACCGCAAGTCTTATCTTAGCGCCTATGGGGTCTGACCCCAGGAAACTAGAGATCTGCCACCAGAAACTCCGGACGGGTCACGCGATGTTAGAAAGAGCCATGTGTAACCGATTGTTGTCGGCGAAGAAATTGATCAAACGGGAGGCTCAGCGTAGGGGGTTGACGAAGTGCCGATCTCGCCATATTTTCGAAAGGGAGAAAATCTTGTCAGGAAGTAAAGTAAAATGAGCAAGAGAAAAGTGTCAATCCGGCCAGATAAAGATGGCAATTTTCCAATAAATTGCGGTGGAGAAGAAGTGCTGATTGTGCCAAATTATCCTGATAGTACTGGAGACGCAGGCAAGCCGCATGAGGTTTCGCGAGTAGGCGGCGGTATCATCGCCTTTCGTCTTAATAGCGAGAATTCAGAGATTCGCGCAGAGGATCTAATAGCAAGGCTAAAGTATGTAGGGATTGACGCATATTACGTCAATATAGTATCAGAATACTGAGCAGAACTTAATGCTGTCAGGTGCAGGATATGTATCGGGATGCTGATATTAACGCCAGTTATCTCCGCGCCACCGTACAGATTAGGGAGACTGCAAAGTGGTTGGTAGGAGGAATTGCCGCAGCTGCTGCGGGAGTTCTAATTGGAAGTCCGCTGACAAATTTCGGCACTTTAGAGCCAGCCGAGAAGAGATTCTGGATTGCTATTCTTGGAGTATCAATTGGCTTTCTGGCAATGGGATATATTGTGAGTATTTGTATGGATATCGTCATTCCAAAATATCTTAGAGAAAAAGACTTTTTAACCGGTGGCCGTATTCCCGGTAGAATTCGAAGTCGCATCGAGAGGGCATTGCAGGAAGATCTTCCCTTCGAGAAGAGCAGTATCGAAGAAGTGTTTCGTAGAGTGGACTATATCTTTGATAAAAAAGACCCTGGAACGAATAATGCTAATGATGTAAAGTCAATTAATAGAGATTTAATCTGGTATTACAACAATTATAATAACTTCTACAGCAGATTATTGCTAGAGGAGGTGATTGGGCGACTTGAGGAACTGAGAGTCCGCGGAGCCTTCGCCGCATTGATAATGTTCGTCGGATATGGAACATTCGCTTGGGCGGCCAATCCTCCTATCGAAAAGGAAGTTTTAGATGGCCTGAGGCGCTCTAGGATCTATGTCCATCCGGATGATCGAGCTTTACTTGGCAAGATATTTGGAGATATGCGTTGTGTGAATGATTATCAGGAGGTTCTTGCTGTCAGCGTGTCCGATGAAGTAGTGCTGGATGCTATATTTATTCCTAATCGATCAGACTGTAAGGTCCCTCGATTGAAAATTGTTAAAGGCAGACTGTTTGAGTAGAGCCGCAAATTGACATACTGAATAGCTATTGGTCAGACCTCCATTTCACTTGCTAGACCTTGGTCGCTTCCGACCTGATCCGCAAGAGCAGCGGGCAATAGCAGCTCGGTTCTAGTGTAGTACCTGTTTATCAAAGTACTGTTCAACGGGTTTGCATAAAAACTACCTGGGGTACGCTATTCCCACCTCTGCGCCGTGCTGATCGATTGCAGGACTTCCGATGTGGACGCGGCCGCCCACTTCTGGGGCGAGGCGCTGGGCCGCCCGGTGGCCCGTGAAGCATCCGGGCAGCCGCGGCAACTACGGCATCCTGGCGACGCCGCCGGACGAGCCGATCGTGCAGATCCAGCGCGTCGAGCACGAGAGCCGCGTCCATATTGACATCGAGACCGACGACATCCCGGCCGAGGTGAGGCGCCTGGAAAGGCTGGGGGCCGCGGTGGTGGAGCGCCTGGAGCGCTGGGTGGTGATGCAGGCACCCACCGGGCAGCGCTTCTGCGTCGTCCGCGCCCAGCGCCCGGGCTTCCCGAACAACGCCAACCGCTGGGACTGAGACCTGTCTTCGGCTCGCCGGCACCATATCTAGGCGGGTGTGCGCAGGTTACTGTCCGTTGCGCCTCGGGCTCCATGCTCGTCTGGTCGGGGGGATTGAAGGACGATGGCAGAGATCATCCGCATCGGGGCGCTGGAGCTCCGGTTCCTGCAGAGCAGGGAGGAGACCGGCGGCAGCCTCGATCTGTTCGAGATGGTGCTGCCGCCGGATGCGCGGATGCCGGTGCCGCAATACCATGAGAGCTGGGACGAGACGGTCTATGGTCTCGCCGGCACCTCGACCTGGCAAGTCGACGGCCGCGCGGTCGCGGTGACGCCCGGCACCAGCCTGTTCATCCGCCGCGGCGTGGTCCACGGCTTCGCCAATCCGAGCGGTGCCGCCGCGACCTGCCTGTGCGTGCTGACGCCCGGCCGGCTCGGCCCCGGCTACTTCCGCGAGATCGCCGCCCTGGCCGCCGACGGTGCCCCCGATCCGGCCCGCATGCGCGAGACGATGCTGCGGCACGGGCTGGTCCCCGCGCCGGCTTAGCCCGCCACCGCCTCCCACGCCGCCGGCCGCAAATCGGCTGGCCTTGCTGCCCCATCCGCCGGCTCGCGACCGAAAAGACATAGGACCAAAGTCCGAGACGTGCTAGGGTCACGGCCTTCCCGTGACCTCAGGCCCGAAACCGCGCGCCGCCATGCCGCCCTGCACGACCTGCCCGCCCAACCTCGCTTGCGCCGCCCGCCCGTTGCGGACGGCGCCACTGCCTGCCGCGTTGCACGTGCGAACCCGGCCAATCGCGAAGCCATCATGCGCGCCGCGAAACGAACCCGGCCTCTCGATCGACCCTGCCGCACAAACGGTCTCCCGCCCGTGCACGTCCGAACCCAGCCGCCCTCGATGCGGTTTTCTGCACAAACGATTTCGGGCCGCTGCACGTCCGAACCCGGGCGCTGCAGCTTTCTGCACAAACAAACCCGGCGGGCGCCGGCATGCTCCCCCCGGGCCCGGCCGCCGTCCCGTTGACCAGGCCGCCGGCCTGCGACACTCCTCGGTCGTGGCGCGCCGACGTCCGGGCGCGCGCGGGCAGGGATGACGGTCATGGCTGCGGCAAGGCTTTCCCTGGCCGCGCAGCGGGCGATCGCCCGCTCGCTGGAGCTCGCGCGCGAGCACGGGCAGCCGCCGGGCACGCTGCATCTGCTGGCGGCCCTGCTCGACGAGCCGGATGCGCGCGAGGCGCTGGAGGCCTGCGCGGTCGATCCGGGCGCGCTGCGCGCGGAACTGGCGCGGTCGCTGGCGCCGGCCGCCGCGCCGGCCGCCGAGCTGGAGCCGGACGAGCATCATCGCCGGACCGTGCGGCGCGCGCTGATCCACGTCGAGGCCTCGGGCCTGGGCTCGGTCCGCAGCGTCCACCTGCTGTCCTCGCTGGTCGGGGGCCAAGACCCGCCGGCGGCCGGGCTGCTCGCCGGCTTCGGCGTGTCACGCCTGGACGTCGCCCTGTACCTGGCCCACGGCACCCGCAAGGCCCGGCCGTGAGCCGAGGCTCAGCACAGCCGTCGCGGGGGCCACGACGCTCATGGCGGCCGGCCCGCTCCGCTGGTTCTTCTCGTCCTCTTTCTGGTCCTCCCGGTCGCCATAGCTGCAGGAGAACATCGACAGCGCCAGCAGCCCCGCCGCCGCCAGCCGCCGTTTCCGCGCCGCGCGCATCGCCCGCTCCGACCCGTCGCCCATGGCGCGCAGCCTAGCAGATCACCCGCCCGCGCGAGCGCCGATCCGCCGCCGAACGCACGCGCGAACCCGACGTAAGACCCGCTGCAGGAGAGATTGCCACGTAAAATCAGAGAGTTAGTCCAACCGACCCTTCCGGCCACGCCGCCGCAGACCGGGCCGCCCGGCGCTGCTAGACTGTGGCCATGCCCGACCTGTTCGCCGCCATCGAGCCGGAGCCCGCCGCTTCGCCGCGCGCCGAGGCCGACCGGCCGCTCGCCGACCGGCTGCGGCCCAAGGCGCTCGGCGAGCTGGTCGGCCAGGAGCAGCTGCTGCGGCCCGAAGCACCCCTGGCGCGGATGCTGGAGCGGGGCCGGCTGGCCTCCCTGATCCTGTGGGGGCCGCCCGGCTGCGGCAAGACCACGCTCGCGCGGCTGCTGGCCAGGGAGATCCACGAGCCCTTGATGGCGCTGTCGGCGGTGATGGCGGGCGTGGCCGACCTCCGAAAGAGCTTCGAGGAGGCGCGGAAGCAGCGGGCGCGCGGGCGGCGGCCAATCCTGTTCATCGACGAGATCCACCGCTTCAACCGCACCCAGCAGGACGGGCTCCTGCACGAGGTCGAGGACGGCACGGTGACGCTGATCGGCGCCACCACCGAGAACCCTTCCTTCGCGCTCACCCCGGCCCTGGTCTCGCGCAGCCACGTGCTGGTGCTGGAGCGGCTGTCCGAGACGGCGCTGCTGACGCTGCTGGACCGGGCGGAGGCCGCCCTCGGCCATCCGCTGCCCCTGGACGAGGCCGCGCGCGTCCGGCTGGCCGATCTCGCCGACGGCGACGGGCGCTACCTGCTCAACCTGGTCGAGACGCTGGCCGACCTGCCGCCCGAGCCGATGCTCGACCCCGAGGCGCTGGCCGAGCATCTGCAGCGCCGCCTGCCGCTCTACGACAAGGGCCAGGAGCAGCACTACAACCTGATCAGTGCCTTGCACAAATCGGTCCGCGGCTCCGACCCCGACGCCGCGCTCTACTGGCTGACCCGCATGCTGCAGGGCGGGGAGGACCCGCGCTACCTCGCCCGCCGGCTGGTGCGGATGGCGGTCGAGGATATCGGCCTCGCCGACCCGCAGGCACTGATCCTGACCCGCGCCGCCGCCGACACCTACGAGCAGCTGGGCACGCCCGAGGGCGAGCTGGCCCTGGTCGAGGCCACGCTCTATCTGGCCCTGGCGCCCAAGTCGAACGCCGCCTATCGCGCCTACGGCACCGCCCAGGCTGCTGCCCGCGAGCATGGCTCGCTGCCGCCGCCTTTGCACATCAGGAACGCCCCGACCCGGCTGATGAAGCGGCTGGGCTACGGCCAGGACTATGCCTACGACCATGACGCGCCGGACCGGTTCTCCGGCCAGGACTACTTCCCCGAGGGCATGGCCAGGCAGCGCTTCTACGCCCCGACCGAGGAGGGCTTCGAGCGCGAGCTCGCCGAGCGCGCGGCCCGGCTGGACGGCCTGCGCCGGCAGCGATCGGGACAGGACGAGGCGTGAGCGCGCTGATCGACTGGCTGCTCGACGGTGCCCCGTCCGCTGAGAAGGCGCCCGACGTGCTCGACCAGCTCTGCCGCCGCCTGCGCGCGCAGGGGCTGCCGCTGGACCGGGCCGGCCTGTTCGTCGAGGTGCTGCATCCGCAGTTCCTGGGCTTCTCCTCGCGCTGGCTGCCGGACCAGCCGATCGAGGTCCGCCCGGCCCCGCGTGCGTTCGCCGAGGAGCTCGAATACCGGCGCAGCCCGGCCCGGCAGGTCGCCCGCACCGGCAGGAGCCTGCGCTGCGACCTCACCATTCCGGCCGGCGCGGAAGAGCCCGCGATCCTCGCCCAGCTGCGTGAGGAGGGCTATCTCGACTATCTGATGCAGCCGGTCCGCTTCAGCCGCGGCGACATCCATGCGGTGAGCTGGGCGACCCGCCGGCCCGGCGGATTCACTGAACCCGACCTTGCGGTGCTCGACGGGATCCTGCGGCCGTTCGCCCGGGTGATCGAGATCATGGCGCTGCGCCGGCTGGGCATGACGCTGCTCGACACCTATGTCGGGCACGCCAGCGGCGAGCGCATCCTCAAGGGTGCCATCCGCCCGGGCGACGTGGAGCGGATCCTGGCGGCGATCATGGTGAGCGACCTGCGCGAGTTCACGGCCTTCAGCAACGAGGCGCCGCCGGAGCGGGTGATCGGGCGGCTGAACGCCGTGTTCGGCTGCATCGTGCCGGCGGTCGAGGCCGCGGGCGGCGAGGTCCTGAAGCTGATCGGCGATGGCCTGCTCGCCATCTTCCCCCTCGCGGCTGGCGCACCGCACCGGGTCTGCGAGGCGGCGCTCGGGGCGGCACGGACGGCGCTCGACGCGCTGGCGGAGCTGGACGCGACGCCGCCGGTACGCTGCGGGCTGGCGCTGCACGTCGGCGAGGTCAGCTACGGCAATATCGGCGCCGGCGACCGGCTCGACTTCACCGCGGTCGGCCCTGCCGTCAATCTCACCGCGCGGCTCGAGCCGCTGACCAAGGAGCTGGAGCGCCCGCTCCTGGTGAGCGAGAGCTTCGCGGCCCTGGTCAAGACGCCGCTGCAGTCGCTCGGCCGCTTCGCCCTGCGCGGCTTTTCCGCCCCGGTCGGCGTCTACGGGATCGCCTCATGAGCCAGGTCAGCCATGTCACCGTGCGCTCCGAGGAGGAGGGCTGGCGGCTCGACCGCTGGGCCAAGGCGCACTACCCGACGCTCGGCTTCGGCCAGCTGCAGAAGCTGTGCCGCACCGGCCAGTTCCGGCTCGACGGCAAGCGCATCGAGGCCAATGCGCGCCTGGCGCCGGGCCAGGTGGTCCGGGTTCCGCCGCTGGGCGAGCTGCCCGAGGCCGCGCCCAAGTCGGGGCCGAAGCCGCTGCGGCCGGAGGATGCCGCCTTCATCCGCGGCCTCGTGGTCTACGAGGACAACCGGTTGATCGCGCTGAACAAGCCGGCCGGCCTCGCGGTCCAGGGCGGCAGCGGCACGACGCGCCATGTCGACGGCCTGCTCGACGCCTTGGCCCGCAAGGGCGAGCGGCCGAAGCTGGTCCATCGCCTCGACCGCGACACCTCGGGGCTCCTGATCGTCGCCCGCACCGCCGCGGCGGCGCGCGAGCTCTCCTTCGCCTTCCAGCAGCATCGGGTGCGCAAGCTCTACTGGTCGCTGCTGCTCAAGGGCCCCGAGCGCAATGTCGGCCTGATCGACCTGCCGCTGGCCAAGGAAGGTCCTTCCGGTCAGGAGAAGATGCGCCACCGCGCGCACGAGGAGGATCCGGCCGGTACGGGCCGCAACGCCCGCACCCGCTTCATGGTTCTGGCCCGCGCCGGCAAGGTCGCCGCCTGGACCGCGCTGATGCCGCTCACCGGCCGCACCCATCAGCTCCGCGCGCACGCCGCCCTGATCGGCTGCCCGATCGTCGGCGACGGCAAGTATGGCGGCAAGGCGGCCCACCCGACCGGCGCGCCCAAGGGCCTGATGCTGCACGCCCGCGAGCTGGAGCTGCCCGGCGCGGGCAAGGGCCGTCTGCGCCTCGAGGCCGATCCGCCACCGCACTTCCGCGAAGGGTTGCGCTGGCTCGGGCTCTACGAGCCGGAGCTGCCGGGCGGCAGCCTGGACGAGTGGCGCGACTAGGGGCGGATCCATGGCGGCAGGAGCTGCGGGCGAGATCGACCGGACGGCCGAGCAGGTCGGCATCGAGAGCGGATATTGGGACATTGCCGGCCAATGGCACGGCACGCCCCTCGAGACCAAGCGGGCGCTGGTCGCGGCGCTGGGGCTCGATCCCACGGACGATGCGGCCATCGCCGCGGCGGCGCGCGATCTGGCGTGGCCCGGGTCGAAGGGCTCCGCTTCCGCTCCGCTGCCGCAGGAGTTCGGCTTGGGACGCGCCTGGGGCGTGACCTGTCAGGCCTATGGCCTGCGCTCGGCCCGCAATGCGGGCATCGGCGATTTCGAGGACATCGCCGTTCTGGCCGAGCGGCTCGCGGCCGCCGGCGCGGATTTCCTGGGGCTGAGCCCGCTGCATGCGCTGTTCCCGGAGGATCCGTCCCGCTTCAGTCCCTATTCCCCCTCGAGCCGCCGCTGGCTGAACGAGCTGCTGATCGCCGTCGACACGGCCAGCCGGGAGCTGGGTCTGCCGGCGCCCGAGATCGCCGGTGTCGACCGCCTGCGCGCGGCCGGGCTGATCGACTACCCGGCGGTCGCGGCCGTCAAGGGAGCGGCGCTCGCGACGCTGTGGCAGGGGTTCCGCCGGCAGCATCTCGATGGCACCGCATCGGTCCTGGCCGGCGAGTTTCGTGCGTGGCGGGCGGAGCTGGGCGAGGATCTGGAGCGGTTCTGCCGGTTCCGGATGCTCGCCGCGCTCGTGGCGCGGGACCGGGGACGGCCGCTCCCGTTCCAGGAATGGCCGCCGGAGCTGCGCCGACCCGATGGCCCCGATGTCGAGCTCCTCGCCCATCGGGAGCGGGACAGCGTCGACCGGTACGCCTTCCTGCAATGGCTCGCCGACCGTCAGCTGGCGCAGGCGCACCGGCGTGCCCGCGACGCCGGCATGCGGATCGGGCTCTATGCCGATCTCGCCACCGGGGTCGTCCCCGACGGTGCCGAGGCCTGGGCCGATCCGGACGCTCTGGTCCGCGGTGCCACCATGGGAGCGCCGCCGGATCCGCTGGGGCCCTTCGGGCAGAACTGGAACGTGGTGGCGCCATCGCCGCTGGTGCTCGCACGCACCGACGCAGCGCCGCTGCGTGCGACCCTGCGGGCGGTGATGCGCCGGGCCGGGGCCATGCGGATCGACCATGCGCTCGGGCTGATGCGGCTGTTCCTGATCCCGCCCGGCGGCAGTGCCGCCGAGGGCGCCTATCTCCGCTACCCCTATCATCGCCTGCTCCGCGTCGTGGCCGAGGAGGCGCGAGCGGCCGGCTGTGTCGTCATCGGGGAGGATCTGGGCACGGTGCCCGACGGCTTCCGCGAGCCGATGCTGGGGGCCGGCCTGCTCGGCTACCGCGTGGCATGGTTCGAGCGCGACTGGCACGGGGATCGGAGCTTC
Organism: Geminicoccaceae bacterium; assembly: GCA_050246385.1. Classification (GTDB taxonomy): domain Bacteria; phylum Pseudomonadota; class Alphaproteobacteria; order Geminicoccales; family Geminicoccaceae; genus Benzoatithermus. Next base: position 39,903 of record JBFWWD010000006.1, on the reverse strand, counting down.
CGCAATCCGGAGCAGTTTCCGGCGCAGGCCCTGGCGACGCTCTCGACGCACGACCTCCCGACCGTGCGCGGCTGGTTCGCCGCCCAGGACATCGGCTGGCGCGAGCGCCTGGGCCTGTACCCGGGTCCGGAGGCGGTGGCGGCGGACCGGGTCCAGCGGCGGAACGAGGCAGACCTGTTGCTCGACCGTCTGCGCAGCCTGGGGCTTCTCGACGGACAGGAGGATGAGGAGACGCGCACGCTCGCCCTGCACCGCTACCTGGCGCGCTCGGCCTCCGTCCTCGCAGCCGTGCAGCTCGAGGATCTGGGAGACGAGCTCGAGCAGCCCAACCTGCCCGGAACGGTCGCCGGGCACCCCAACTGGCAGCGCCGCTGCCGGCTCGGCGTCGACGAGCTCGCGACGGCGCCGCTCGCCGGCCGCATCCTCGCCATCATGGCCGAGGAGCGGCCCCGATGAGTTCGCACGCCGGGGGTTGCCCGCGACTGCTCGTGTTCGATGTGGACGGGACCCTCGTCGACAGCCAAGCCACGATCGTCGCCTGCGTTCAGGCCGCTTTTCGCGCCGAGGGGCTGGTGCCGCCGAGGGCGGAGGCGATCCGGCGCATCGTCGGCCTGTCCCTGGTCGAGGCCGTGCTGGCCCTCATGGACGAGCCGGATCCGGCTGCGGCCCCGAGACTGGCCGAGCACTACAAGGCGGCATTTCTGGAGCATCGAGCCCGGCCCGATTTCCAGGAGCCGCTGTTTCCGGGCGCGCGGGCGATTCTGGATGATCTGCTGGAGCGGGGCTTCGTCCTCGGTATCGCCACCGGCAAGGCCATGCGCGGTCTGCGCTTCGTCCTCGAGCGTCACGGCCTCGAGCGGCACTTCACCACGCTCCAGACCGCCGACCTTCACCCGAGCAAGCCGCACCCCGCGATGTTGCTTGCCGCCATGCAGGAGTCGGGGATTTCGGCGGCCGAGACCATGCTGATCGGCGATACCACGTACGACATCCTGATGGCTCGGGCGGTCGGGGCCATGCCTGTGGGGGTGGCATGGGGCAATCATGCCGCCGAGGAGCTGGCCGAGGCCGGGGCGGCGGTGGTCCTGCGACGATACGACGAGCTGTACGGACTTTTACCCTGAGCCGGCAACGCGAGGTCGACCGCCTGCTACCGCGACGCGCCGGCGAACCCGCGAGGCGGTTGGCAAGCTGACGCGGCACCGCCATAACCGCCGGACATGATCTGCATCCTGGGAATGCGGTGAGGTGGTTCTGTCTGGCGCCGGCGAGGCCGGTGGTTGATCTGCGCTGGACCCGGCGGCCGAGCCGGACCCGGCCGTCGGACCGCATTCGGCCAAGCTCCGGGCAGTGATGATCAAGACCGGATTTGATCCGGCCGCGGGCCGATGCAGCCGGAGGGTCTGACGGCCGCGCCCGCCCCGGCCGGGCACGTGCTCGCGGGAGCAATCCCGGATTTCTTCATTGTCGGTGCCCCAAAATGCGGCACCACATCGCTCTATCGGTATCTCGAGGCAAATCCTGAGATTTTCCTGTGCTCCGAGAAGGAGCCGGGCTTCTTTTGCGCTGATCTGCCGTTCCGCAACGTGACGACGATCGGGCGCTATTGCGGACTGTTCGCCGATCGGGGCGACCGTCTCATCGCCGGCGAGGCTTCGCCTTGGTACCTCTATTCGCGGGTGGCGGTGCCTGAGATCCTCAGGCTCAGGAACGATGCCCGCTTCATCGTGATGCTGCGGAACCCGGTCGAGCTGGCCGTGTCGCTGTTCTTCCAGCATCGCCATGATGGGATCGAGCCCGAGGCGAGCTTCGCGTCCGCTTGGGAGGTGCAGCGCGACACTCATCTGGCGGACTTCGGATCGATCGATCACGCGATTCCGGGATTCCCTTATCTCGACATTTGCCGTCTGGGCAGCCAGCTCGAACGGCTCCTGACGCTTGTCCGAGCCGATCGGGTCCTGGTTGTGTTCCTCGAGGATCTGGCGGCCGATCCGGGCTCGGTGGTGCGGCAGGTGAGCGATTTTCTCGGAGTGGCACCGCGCCAGCCGACAAGCTTTCAGGTGCATAATTCCAGTCGCAAGAACCGGTCCGACGCCCTGGCGCAGGCCTGGCGCGCGGCTACGAAGCGGGGCTGGCTCTACTGGGCCGTGAAGCGCTCGGTCAACGCGGTCGGTCTGCGCCCCGGGCGCTGGCTGTTCGAGCGGCTGATCACCCGCGAGACTTCCTACGATCGACCGCCGCCGGCGCTGATCCGGTCCATGCAGCAGCAGCTCGACCCCGACATCGCGCTCCTGGAGCGGCTCACCGGCCGCCGGCTCGACCGCTGGCGCGCGGCTTCGGCCGCGCCCTCGAGCTGAGGTCACTCCGGCTGCATGGCCCGCCAGGAGACCCAGATCGTCGCGATGAAGACGCCGCAGGAAGCCACGCTGTAGGCCAGCACGGCCGAGAGGGGCGGGAGATCGGCGGCATGGGCGAGCGCGAAGCTCAGCCCGAGAGCGACGATGAGCGGTAGCGCCAGGGCGAGATCGAGCTCCTGGCGGCCGACGATGTTCAGTGCCTGGGAGATCGGGGTCAGCACGAAGCGGGCGATGTGGATGGGTATCAGGACGCGGGTGATCTCGCCTGCCATGCGCCATTCGCTGCCGAATACGAATGCGAACAGATATGGTGCCACCAACGCCAGCGGCATGCCCCAGGCGAGGCCAATCACGAAGAACCGCAGGACCGTGGCCGCGAGCAACCTGCGCAACCCCGCACGATCCAGAGTTCGGGCCTCGGCCAGGAACGCCTGGCTGGTGGCGAGGCCGATCATCCGCACGGGCATGGTGACGACGCGCTGCGCGAGACCGAACAGCCCGCCGATCCCGGGGCCGTAGAGCAGAGTGACGATGACTACCGGCAGGAACTGGCTGCCCAGCCGCAGGAGGGTCGAGGGCACCGCGATGAGCGGATAGCGCCATTCACGCCGGAAGGCCGCAGTCAGCTCCTGGGGGTCCAGCTCCTGCAAGTGGCGTCGAAGTGCGGGCTGCACCACGCGGCCCAGCCAGAGCAGCCGAGGTGTCAATCCCACCACATAGCCGATGGCCAAGCCCGTGCCTGAGATGCCAAGGGCGACTTGGGCGGCAAGCTGGCATATCGCCTGCAGCACCTGCGTCAGGCTGTTGGCGATCACGGCGCCGCCGCGCAGGGCCAGGTTGGCCAAAGGCTGAGCCAGCGAGTAGAGCAGCACGCCGAAAGGGATCAGCCAGACCAACGCGTCGGCTCGGCCCCAGACGGCCGACGGCCAGCCGGACCGGGCGAGCAGGGCGACGACGGCGACCAACAGCGCGGTCGTGCCGAGCGCCGAGATGAGCGCCGCCAGGGTCAGCGAGCAGGCACGGCGATCGTCCTGCTCGACCAGGATCGGGGTCTCGAGGCCGAGGCATGCCACCGGGCCGACGATCGAGATCCAGGCGGTCAGGACCGCGAAAACCCCGAAGTCCTCCGGCGAGTAGAGCCGTGTCAGGATCGGTGATCCGGCGACGATGATCGCCTGGGCGACCACCGAGCCCCCGGAAAGCAGCATGGACTGGCGGGTGAACCGGTCGAACCGTTGCTTCAGGCGAAGCCCGGCGAACAGGTCGCGAGAGCTTTGGCCCGCCAGTCGATATCGAGGCATCGCGAACGGTGTCGGCTACATCAGTCCGTCGAACATCTCGGCACCTGCACGCAAAGGCTTGCGGTTGATATCATGCACGAGGCGGAGAAGTCTCCTCTTGGCTCGCCGGTAACCGATGTCCTTGCCGTTGGCATTGAAATACTCGCCACGATAGTAGCGATAGTTCCATTTGAGACCCTTCACGCCGGGCACACGGTCGGGGTTGGTATTGTGCAGCTCCTCGAACCGCGTCCCCGGCAGCGCCTTGAACAGGGACAGCTTGATCCGATCAAAGTAACTGTAGTGCTTCTCCAGGAACTTCGTGGTCAGATCCACGTCGGCCGAGGTTTCCCCGGGATATCCGACCATCGCGGTCGACCGGACACTGATGCCGGCCCCGTGAGCGTTGCGGACGAATTCCGAGATCCTGGCGATGCTCGTTCCCTTGGCCATCAGCTTGTTCAGGCGATCGCTCGCGGTCTCGAGCCCGAAGCTGATCCGAACCATCCCGGATCGGCGTGCCTTCTCCATGTCGGCTGCCGACAGGCCATTGTCCTTCTCCTGACCGACATGCACGACCCCGATCCACTGGCCGCCGGGCAGGTGCGTCTGGTACCCGTCGATCAGATCACGCCAGAGCGACAGGTGCGAGTTCAGCTTCATGTCGACGAACAGCACGTCGCGCGTATCGTACAGGTTCGACTGGTGCCGTAGTTCCGCGAACACCTTCTCGGCCGGGCGCATCCTGAACGTCCGGCCGTTGGCCGTGAAGATATCAGCACAGAAGGTACAGCGGCCCCAGCCGCAGCCACGGGTCGCGAGCGCCGGGATGATACGGACCGGGTACGCTTCCCATGGAAAGTCGCTGAAGTCCGGTGGCGCCAGTTGATCCAGCCGGTCGAGTGGCGCCGCCGGCGGCCCTTCGCGCCCGTCCGGCAGGAAGACGCCCGGATGGTGCGCCGGATCCCGACCCGCGAGAACGTCGGCGACGATGGCCGCAATGGAGCGCTCGACCTCGCCGCCGACAATGGCCGTGAGACCGCCGATCCCGCGCCACGCCCGAGCCACCTGCGCGTGATTGAAGACCGGGCCGCCGAGCAGGAACGGTATGTTCCGCTCCTTGGCGGCGGCGGCCAACTGGACCACGGAGCGATAGAAATCGACGTAGGCCGACACCAGGACCGCGTCGGGTCGAAACTCATCCATCGCTTCGCAGGAAACCTGCTGGGTCGTCTTGCTCGGTCTGAGCACCCACCAGTTACGATATTTCAGCAACTGATTGTGAAAGGGTCCGACCACCGGATGAGTTGAGAAATAGACGCGCTTTTGCAAGTACTGCCAATAGGTCTCCTGACCCTCACGCTGGATCGTCGGCGCTCCGTGCCGAAATGGGCAGACTACTGACACCTCATGGCCGGCCGCGCGCAGGGCGCCAACCAGCGAGCCGATCGCGAGTGTCGGAAATCTGGCAAAACTATTGAGATCTATGACAAGAATTCTGGCGTTCTTTCCCATTGGTTTTCTCCGAACGACATCTATCCCTGATCCCAAGCTGCGGGGTCGGCAAGGCGTCGAGCGAAGCTGTTGCCGAGTAGATCTTCTGTTGTCGGGTAACTATTCGCCTCGTCACCGCCCGTGCCTGGCCTGCTCCGAGTCGGCATCAAGAGCCGAAGTTTCAGGCCGTTCTATTTATAACACAAGACAATGCACCGCTTCGCGGTCGTGTGCAAGTCACTTCGCGAGCGTTGGCTGACGGAATTCGTCTTGCGGCCACTTGGGGCCGTCGCAATCGTCCAGACGGCCGGGTCGCGATGGCTGGAGCACGCCGAGGTTGGCAAGACGGCTGCGCGCGGCCACATCTCCCGGGATCGCGGTACCCCGGGAATGCGATGAAACGGTTCTACGACAAGGTCTCGATCGGCGCGGCAGAAGGCGGCTGGTCGGTTATGCTGGACGGCAGGCCGGTGCTGACTCCGGCGCGCCATCCGTTGGTGGTCCCCGAGCCGCGATTGGCGGAGGCCGTCGCAGCGGAGTGGGCAGCGCAGCAAGAGACCATCGACGCGAACGCGATGCCGTTGACCAAGCTCGCCACCACGGCGATCGACCTGATGCCTGAGCGCCGGGACGACGCCGTGGCCGAGGCGGCCGGCTATGCCGGCACGGATCTGCTCTGCTACCGCGCCGCCTCCCCAGATTCGCTGGCCTCGCGCCAAGCCGCCGTCTGGCAGCCATGGCTGGACTGGGCGGAGCGCCAGTACGACGCGCGGCTCATGCCGGCCGCGGGCGTGATGCCGGCCGAACAGGATCCGCGAGCCCTGCGCACGCTGCGCCTCGCCGTGGAGCGGCTGGACGACTGGCGCCTCGTCGGGCTGCATGCCGCGGTCACCATCACGGGCTCCCTGGTGCTCGGGCTCGCCATTGAGCGCGGCGAGCTTCCTGCGGCGGAGGCGTTCGCTGCGGCGCTCCTGGACGAACTCTACGAGATCGAGCAATGGGGCGAGGATGCCGAGCAGTCGGCACGACACGCCCGGCTCCGCGCCGACATGGCGGCGGCCGAGCGGTTCCTGAGACTGCTGGAGGCGGGCTGAGCGGTTCCTACCAGACCAGCCGCGGCACCACCCACTGCGGCCGTGCCGCGAAGCGTTGGCACAGGTCGGCGAGGCTCGCCTCGCGCTCGGCGGCGGTCGCACCCGCCGGAAACCGCTCGGCATGGATGCCGCCGGTGACGAAGCAGCAGTCGATCTGCATGCCGTTGGCGCCGCGCACGTCGTGCTCCACGGAATCGCCGATCGCCACGATCTCCGACGGGCGCAGGCCGTCGAGCGCCTGCAAGCAGGCCTCGTAGATCGGCGCGTGCGGCTTGCCGACATAGAGCACCGAGCCGCCCATCTGCTCGTACATCGCCGCCACCGTGCCCGGCGCCGTGATCAGCTTGCCGTGCGAGGGTGCCACCCGATCGGGGTTCGAGCAGACCATGGGCAGCCCGCGCGGAATGGCCCGCTCCAGGATCGCGTGATAGTCGTCGAGCGTGCGGGGCGGGATCTCGAGCCCGGTGTTGAACAGGAAGTCGGCATGCTCGGGCTCGTCCACGACCTCGATCCCGAGATCGTCGAGCACGCCCCGGTCGCCGCCGATCGTGAACAGGACGCAGCGGTCGCCGAGCTCCCGCCATCCAGGGAGATTGCGCTGGCGCAGGAGGTTCCAGGCAGCCTCGCCCGAGGTGACGACCGCATCGAACATCGTCACGTCGAGGCCCATCTCGCTCAGGCGCCGCCGGTTGAGCGCGGCGCGCCGGCCGGAGTTCGACAGCACGACCAGCCGCTTGTTGCGCCGCTTCAGTTCGGCCAGCGCCTCGACCGCTTCGGGCAATGCCTTGCGCCCGTCATGGATCACGCCCCACTGGTCGAGCAGAAAGCCTTCGTAGCGGTCGGCGAACGCGCCGATGCCGGCGGCGAAACGGGGCGGGGCTGACACGGCGCAAGCCTTTCACGACGGTTGCGGATCGGCGGGCGCTAGGTAGGACAGTCCGGCCGGCCGAGCAATCCGGCCCGATCGGGGAGGGGTGATGGCGATCGATCTCGGGCTCGAGGGCAAGCGCGTCCTGGTCACGGGTGCCAGCCGCGGCATCGGCGCCGCCGCGGCGCGCGCCTTCGCCGCCGCCGGCTGCCGTGTTGCCGCCCACTGGCACAGCGAGCCGGCCGAGGCTGCGGATCTGAAAGACGCCGTCCTGCTGCGCGGCGACTTTGCCGACACGGGCGAGGTGCGCCGCGTGGTGGTTGAGGCCGAAGCCGCTCTTGGGGGCCTCGACGTGCTCGTCAACAATGCCGGCCACATGGTGGGGCGGATCCCGCTGGGGGAAATGGACGACGCGGCGGTCGATCGTGTCTTCGACCTCAATGCCCGATCCGTGGTCGCGGCGTCCCGCGCCGCGCTGCCTGCCCTGACCACGACGCGCGGCTGCATCGTCAACGTGACCTCGATCTCGGCCCGTGGCGGCGGCAGCCCAGGCTCGGCGCTCTACAGCGCCGCCAAGGCATTCGTCTCGACCTTCACCCGCGCGCTCGCGACCGAGCTGGCGCCCGTCGGGATCCGGGTCAACGCCGTGTCGCCGGGCACGATCATGACCCGCTTCCACGAGGTCTACTCCTCGCCCGAGAAGCTCGAGGCCACCCGCCAGCGCATCCCGCTCCGGCGCCTCGGCACGGGCGAAGACTGCGCTGGTGCCTTTCTCTATCTCGCATCGCCGATCCTCGGCGCCTACGTGACGGGTCAGGTGCTCGAGGTGAATGGCGGCCAATTGATGCCCTGACCGCGCGCCCAAAAGGAGAACGGAACGACATGGACCTGCAACTGACCGACAAGCTCGCGCTGGTCACCGGCTCGACCGCCGGAATCGGCCTCGCCATCGCCCGCGCGCTCGCTGCGGAAGGGGCGAGGGTGATCGTCAACGGTAGGACCGAGGCCCGGGCCTCCGCCGCGGCCGAGGCCATCGCCAAGGCATGTCCAGGTGCCAGGCTGGAGTGGCTGGCGGCCGATCTCGGTACCTCCGATGGCGCGCAACTCGCGATCGAGCGATTCCCGGAGGTGGAGATCCTCGTCAACAATGTCGGCATCTTCGAGCCGCGCCCGTTCGAGGAGATCCGCGACGACGAGTGGGAGAGGATGATCGAGGTCAACTTCATGAGCGGAGTGCGGCTGTCGCGGCACTATCTGCCGCGCATGAAGGCGGCCGGCTGGGGTCGGATCATCTTCATCTCCTCCGAATCCGCGGTGAACATCCCGACCGAGATGATCCACTATGGTGTCAGCAAGACCATGCAGATCGCCCTTGCGCGCGGCTTGGCCGAGACCACGGTGGGCACCGCGGTGACGGTGAATTCGGTTCTGCCCGGGCCGACCCGCTCGGAAGGGGTCGGGCAGTTTGTGAAGGATCTGGCTCGGTCGCAGAACAAGACCGAGGCCGAGATGGAAGAGGAGTTCTTCCGGATCGCGCGCCCGACCTCGCTGCTGCGCCGGTTCGAGACCACCGACGAGATCGCGGCCGTGGTCGCGTTCGTCGCGAGCCCGCTCGCCTCGGCCACGAACGGCGCCGCGGTCCGCGCCGAGGGCGGCCTGTTGCGCTCGATCCTGTGAGTGTTTCCAGGGACGGGCGGTGCTAGCCTGGGTGCGGTGGTGATCGTGGGATAGGCTCTTGACCCAGCTCCTCGAGGTCGCGCTCGACGACAAGTACACGAAGACCGACGGGCGGATCTTCGTCACCGGCATCCAGGCACTCGTGCGGCTGCCGCTGGTGCAGCGGCAGCGCGACCTCGCGGCCGGGCTGAACACGGCCGGGTTCATCACCGGCTATCGCGGCTCGCCGCTGGGCACCTACGACCAGCAGCTCGCCCGGGCGAAGGCCCACCTCGACGCTCACCACATCGTCCATCGCCCTGCCGTCAACGAGGACCTCGCCGCCACGGCCTGCTCGGGCACCCAGCAGGTCGGCCTGGACGGCGAGAGCCGCTACGACGGCGTGTTCGCGATCTGGTACGCCAAGGGTCCGGGCGTCGACCGTTCCGGCGATGCAATCCGCCATGGCAACCTGTTCGGCACCGCCGCGCGCGGTGGCGTGCTCATGCTGCTCGGCGACGACCATATCTGCGAATCGAGCACGACCGCGCACCAGAGCGAGTATGCGATGGTCGATGCGCTGGTGCCCGTCCTCAACCCGGCCGGCGTGCAGGAGATCCTGGAATATGGGCTCATCGGCATCGCCATGTCGCGCTTCACCGGCGGCTGGGTGGCGCTGAAATGCATCCACGACACGGTCGAGAGCACCGCCTCGATCGGGGTCGACCCGCATCTGCCCGAAATCCGCCTTCCGGGCGACTTCCCGATGCCTTCAGGCGGGCTGAGCATCCGCTGGCCGGACAACGGCATCGGCCAGCGCATGGCGCTGGCGCAGGAGGCCCGGGTCCACACCCACAAGCTCGATGCCGCCCGCGCCTTCGCCCGCGCGAACCGGCTCGACCGGGTGGTGGTCGGCGGCGGGGGCGCCTGGTTCGGCATCGTCACCACCGGCAAGTCCTGGCTCGACGTGATCGCGGCACTCGACGATCTCGGCATCGACGACGCCCGTGCGAGTGAGCTGGGGCTGCTGGTCTACAAGGTCGGGATGGTCTGGCCGCTCGAGCCGCGTGCCCTGGAGGAGGCCGTGGGTGGTCTCGAGCGGGTGCTGGTGGTCGAGGAGAAGCGCGGCCTGATCGAGGGCCAGGCCAAGGAGCTGCTCTATCATCTGCCGACCCGGCCGGACATCGAGGGCAAGGTCGATCTCGCCGGCGCGCCGCTCCTGCCGAGCCATGGCAGCCTCTCCTCGAACCAGGTGGCGATCGCCATCGCCGAGCGCCTCTTGGAGCGCCGGGACGATCGGGTGCTGCGCGCGCGGCTGGAGGAGCTGCGCAGGGCGGAGCGCGCGGCCGCTGGCTACGTTCCCGCCCTGGCGCGGCTGCCCTATTTCTGTCCCGGCTGCCCGCACAGCAGCTCGACCCATGTACCGGAGGGCTCGAAGGCGCTGGCCGGGATCGGCTGCCACTTCATGGTCCAGTGGATGGACCGCGACACGCGCCGCTTCACCCAGATGGGCGGCGAGGGCGCCTCCTGGGTCGGCGAGGCCCCGTTCAGCACAAGGCCGCACATTTTCCAGAACGTCGGCGACGGCACCTTCTATCATTCGGGCTCGCTGGCGATCCGCGCCGCACAGGCGTCCGGCGCCAACATCACCTTCAAGATCCTCTACAACGACGCGGTCGCCATGACCGGCGGCCAGAAGATGGAGACGGGCAATCTCGACGTGCCCGCCATCACCCGACTCCTGGAAGCCGAGGGCGTGCCCGAGATCGTGGTCGTCACGGACGAACCCGACAAATATCCGCTCGGGGCGGGCTTCGCCCACGGCGTGCGGGTGCATCCGCGCTCGGAGCTGGACGCGGTGCAGCGCCGGCTGCGCGAGGTGCCGGGCGTCTCGGCGCTGGTCTACGACCAGACCTGCGCTGCCGAGAAGCGGCGCCGCCGCAAGCACGGGGGCTATCCCGACCCCGACGAGCGCGTGGTGATCAACGAGCTGGTCTGCGAGGGCTGCGGCGACTGTGGCGTGGTCAGCAACTGCGTCGCGATCCAGCCGGCCGAGACCGAGTTCGGCCGCAAGCGGCGGATCGACCAGTCGGCCTGCAACAAGGACTTCAGCTGCCTCGACGGCTTCTGCCCGAGCTTCGTGACGGTGAAGGGCGGCAGGCTGCGCAAGGCCTCGGCTCCTGGCGAGGTGCCGTTCCCTGTCCTGCCGGAGCCTGATCTGCCGGCACTGGACGGTCCCTACGGCATCCTGGTCACCGGCGTCGGCGGCACCGGCGTGATCACGGTCGCGGCCCTGCTCGGCATGGCGGCACATCTCGAAGGCAAGGGTGCCGCCGCCCTCGACATGATCGGTATGGCGCAGAAGGGTGGGGCGGTCCTCACCCACATGAAGCTGGCGCCCACCCAGGCCGAGATCGGCGCACCCCGGGTGGCGGCCGGCGGTGCGCGCTTGGTCCTCGGCTGCGACATCGTCGTCGCTGCCGGTGCACAGGCGATCCCGACCATGCGGCGGGGCACAACCGCCGTCGTGGTCAATCTCGACTCCTCGATGACCGGCGACTTCACCCGTGCGCCCGATCTTCCATTCCCCGGCGAGCGGCTGCGGCAGGCGATCGTCCAGGCGGCCGGGTCTTCCGCGACCAGCTTCCTCGACGCGGGCCGGCTCGCCCGCGCGCTCGTCGGCGACGCCATCGGCGCCAATCTGCTGCTGGTCGGCTATGCGTGGCAGAAGGGCCTGATCCCGCTGTCGCGCGAGGCGATCGAGCGGGCGATCGCGATCAACGGCGTCCAGATCGACTTCAACCGGCGTGCCTTCCTCTGGGGCCGGCGGGCGGCGCACGATCTGGCTGCCGTCGAGGCGGTGATCGGCGCACGCACGCCCGAACCCGAGCCCTCGCTCGACGGGCTGATCGAGCGGCGCGCCGAGTTCCTCATCGCCTACCAGAACGCGGCCTATGCCCGGCGCTACCGGGAGCAGGTGGGGCGCGTGCGCGAGGTGGAAGCGCGCCGGGTGCCCGGCCGGATGGAGCTGACCGAGGCGGTTGCCCGCAACCTGTTCAAGCTGATGGCGATCAAGGACGAGTACGAGGTCGCCCGCCTGTGGACCGACGGCTCGTTCCGGCGCCAGCTCGAGCGCGAGTTCGAGGGCTGGGACGCGCTCGAGGTCCACCTCGCCCCGCCGCTGCTGGCCGAAACGGACAGCAAAGGCCGTCTGACGAAGCGCCGCTACCGTCCCTGGATGCTGCGGGCGATGCGCATCACGGCACGGCTGAAGCGCCTGCGCGGAACGGCATTCGACCTGTTCGGCCGCACGGCCGAGCGGCGAATGGAGCGTCAACTCCTGGCGAATTATGAATCGCTGTTGGACGTGATCTGCCGGGACCTCGGCCCCGCCAACCAGGCCGCCGCGGTCGAGCTCGCCAGAGTCCCCGAGCAGATCCGCGGCTTTGGGCATGTGAAAGCGGCGAACGTCGAGCGGGCCAAGGCCAACGAGGCGCGCCTGCTCGAGGCATGGCGGCACGAGTCGGCGCTGCAGCAGGCTGCGGAATAGCCGTAGTCGGCAGCTCTCGCTCGATGCTCATCGCAGCTCGAGCGGCGACACCTGCCCGGGCTCGCCGGGGCTGCGCCAGGGCTGTGTCACTTCGTAGAACCGGCAGCGCCAGTCTTCGGCTTCGCTGTCCACGATCGCGAACGTCGCGGGTATATCCTTCACCTCTCCGGCCGCCAGCGGGCTCCATCCCATCAGGGCGCCGGGATTGAGCGCGAAAGTTCGGTCGCTCAGGCCCTGCTCCAGGCGGTGATTGTGGCCGAAGCACACGAGGTCGTAGCTTCCGCAGGCCGCCAGTGCGGACCCGATGGCGTCGAAGTGGTTCACCGCGACCCGCCGTCCGGTCGATCGGTCGCAGTAGTCCCCGCCCTGCTGCTCGAGCTCTGCCCGGCTCAGGAGCCTGTCCCCGATGACGATCAACTCGGCCAGCTCGTCATGCACTCTGACGAATGGCCGATGCTGCGCCGTCATGGCGATGCGTGAGGTATCACCGTCGTTGTTGCCCCACACCAGCACCACCGGTACCGGGCGATCGGCGAAGGCGCGGGCGATCAGGCGCGGCACGAACTGCGAGCAATAGTCGCCGCAGCAGATGACGCCGTCGGCTCGGGCCTCTTCCCCGCCCGCCGTCAGCCAGTGCAGCGCGGCCCGCAGGTTCCAGACGTGATCGTGGATGTCGGACACGACCACCAACCGCATGACGACACCTCCTCGCTCGAACGGCTACGAGCATAACAACCGGCCTCAGCCCCGCGCAAACGCCCGCATCAGATGCTGCGCCAGCCCGCCGCGGTAAGTGTGCTCGCGGCCGATCGGGCAGGCGAGGCGGGCCTGACAGCCCTGGATCATGCAAGGCTGGCCGGAGAGCGTGGCCAGGTAGGAGCGGCAGCTCACCACGTCGTAGCCATCGCCCTTGAAGGCGCCGACGGGGCAGGTCTTCAGGCATGGCTTGGCGGCGCAGCTCTCGCACGGGCTGGGCCGAGGATCGCGGCGCGGCAGCGTCAGCCGCTCGCGGTAGAGGAGCGCGCCGCGCAGCGCATGCCACAGGCCGAACTCCGGGTGGATCAGGATGCCCAGCGGCGAGACCGCGAGGCTCGGGTCGGCGCGGCGCGCCCAGCGCTGGAACGGGTGGTGGGGCGGTCCGCCGAAAGGAAACAGCGTGGTGTCGGCAAGACCGGTAAGGACCCGCTCGCTCCAGCGGTTCAGCGGATCGGGACCGCGACCCTCCGGTGCTGCCTGGACGCGGGTCCAGAAACCTGGCCCGACATTGCCGACCATCACTATCGTTCCCGCCTCGGTCCCGTCCTCCAGCGGCGGTACCTGATCGGCAGGCAGGGGGTGGAAGGCACCGCGGCAGGCGAGGCCTAGCGCCGCGAGCTTGGCGTCCAGGGCGGAGAGGGTCACTGTACCCGTCAGGATTCGAGCTGCTTCCGGATCCGTTCGCACGCCTCCTGGATCGCCTCGGTCGAGGCGGCGTAGGAGAAGCGCAGATAACCTTCGCCATGGATGCCGAAGCTGGTGCCGCTGATCACCGCCACGCCGGCCTGGTCGAGCAGCTCGCGCTCCAGGTCGCGCGAGCTGCGGCCGGTGCCCTCGATGTTGGGGAAGGCGTAGAAGGCGCCGCCAGGCGTCACGCAGCGGAAGCCCGGCAGCTCGTTCAGCGCCGCGACGATGATCGCCCGCCGCTGGTCGAACACCGACACCATGTGATCGACCGTGTCCTGCGGCCCGGTCAGCGCGGCGATGCCCGCCCATTGCGTAGCGGCATTCACGCAGGAATGTACGTTGACGGCCAGGCGCGTCGCCAGCTCGGCCAGACTCTCCGGCCAGACGCCCCAGCCCAGCCGCCAACCGGTCATGGCATAGGTCTTGGACCAGCCGTCGAGCAGGATCAGGCGGTCGGCGATCTCCGGGTAGGTGGTGAGCGAGGCGTGCGGCACGCCGTCGTAGCACATCCGGGCATAGATCTCGTCGGACATGACCGCGACCTGGGGATGGCGCTCCAGGCCCTTCACCAATCGGTCGAGCTCGGGCTGCGGGACCACGCCGCCGGTCGGGTTGGCCGGGCTGTTGACGATCATCAGCCGCGTTCGCGGCGTGATCAGGCCCAGCACCTCCTCGGCCGAGAAGGCGAAGCCGCGGCTCTCGTGCAACGCGATCGGCACCGGGGTGGCACCGGTCCACTCGATCAGCGAGCGATAGATCGGGAAGCCCGGGTCCGGGTACATGATCTCGGCCCCCGGCTCGCCGAACATGGCGATCGCCATGAACATGGTGACCTTGCCGCCGGGCACGATCACGACCCTGTCCGGGGCGACCTCGACCCCGCGGCGCAGCGCCATGTCGACCGCCACCGCCTCGCGCAGCGGCAGGATGCCGTTGGCGGGCGTGTAGCCGTGCTGGCCGTCGCGCAGCGCCTTGACCGCGGCCTCGACGATATGGGGCGGGGTCGGGAAGTCGGGCTGGCCGATGCCGAGATTGATGATCGAGCGGCCCTGCTGCTGCAGACGTGTCGCGCGCGCCAGCACCTCGAACGCGCTCTCGGTGCCGAGCCGGCCCATGGCCGCGGCGAGTTGCATCGGTATCTACCTCCCGGCTACGAAGGGGCGCATGTTTGCCACCGGCCAGGGCGGCCGGCAATCTCCTCCGGGGACGACCGCGCATGGAGTGGTTCGACGAGACCCTGCACGCCGGCTGGCGGCAGGGCATCAAGGTTCGGGAGCTGCTGTTCCGTGACCGCACCGAGCACCAGGACCTCATCATCTTCGACAGCCTGGACTGGGGCCGCGTGCTGGCGCTGGACGGCGTCGTGCAGACCACCACCGGCGACGAGTTCTGCTACCATGAGATGATCGTGCACGTGCCGATCCTGGCGCACGGCTCGGCGCGCGAGGTGCTGATCATCGGCGGCGGCGACGGCGGCTGCCTGCGCGAGGCGCTCAAGCATGAAGCGGTGAGGCGCGTGACCCAGGTCGAGATCGACGCCGGCGTGATCGAGCTCTGCCGCCACTGGCTGCCGACGCTGAGCGACGGTGCATTCGATCACCCCAAGGCCCGGGTGGTGATCGCGGACGGTGCCCGCTTCGCTGCCGAGTGCACGGATCGGTTCGACGTGGTGGTCATCGATTCCACCGACCCCCAGGGGCCGGGAGCGGTCCTGTTCACGACGCCTTTCTATCGCGATGTTCGGAGCCTGCTGAATCCTGGCGGGATCATGGTGACCCAGTGCGGCAACCCGTCGATCCGGCCCGATGAGCTGGTCGAGACACAGGCGGCGCAGGCGGCGGCCGGCTTCGCCCATGTCGACTACTACCTGACCGTCGTGCCGACCTATGTCGGAGGCGGCATGGCGCTCGGCTTCGCGACCGATGATCCGGCCCGGCGCGAGGTGACGGCAGCCGAGCTGCGCCGTCGTGGCGTGCCCGCTGGGCTGCGCTACTACACCCCCGAGATGCATCTCGGCGCCTTCGCTCATCCCGCCTGGATGATCGATCGGGTGGGACACTGACGCCATGGCACGAATCGCCGTTGGCGGCCTGCACCACGAGACCAACAGCTTCGCGCCACAGCCTGCGACCTTCGAGCGCTTCGCCGAGGCGGACGGCTGGCCGCCTTTGCTGCGCGGAGCCGCCATGCTGCCCGGCGTCGCCGGGATCAATCTCGCGATTGCCGGCTTCATTGACGCCGCGACCGCCGCTGGGCACCAGCTCGAGCCGCTGGTCTGGGCCAATGCCTGCCCTTCGGGCCCGGTGACGGAGGATGCATTCGAGCGCCTCTCGGCCATGATGCTCGAGGATCTTGCTGCCGCCGGGCCGCTCGATGCCCTGTTCTTGGACCTGCACGGCGCCATGGTCACCGAGCATCTCGAGGACGGCGAGGGCGAGCTGCTCCGCCGTATCCGCGAGGTCAGGCCGGGCCTGCCCATCGTCGCGGCTCTCGACCTGCACGCGAATCTCTCGGAAGCCATGGTCGAGCACGCCGATGCCCTGGTTGCCTATCGCACCTACCCGCATGTCGATCTCGCTGTGACGGGTGGGCGCTGCCTGCCGCTGATCGAGCGCCTGATCCGCGGCGAGCGCATCGCCAAGGCTTGGCGGCGGATCGACTATCTGGTCCCGCTGCCTTGGCAGTGCACGACGATCGAGCCCGGACGCTCGCTCTACGCCATGCTCGATGCATTGGAAGGCGAGGGGTGCCTGTCGGCCTCGATCTGCATGGGCTTTCCCCCCGCCGACACCCCGGTCTGCGGCCCGGCCGTCCTTGCCTACGCGGCGGAGCCGATGCGGGCGCAAGTGGCGGCGGATCGTCTCGCCGCGGCGTTCTCGTCCGCCGAGCCCCATTTCGCGGGGCGGCTCTGGGCGGCGGAGGAGGCCGTTGCGCATGCCGTGCGCAACGCGGCGGAAGGGCGGACCATCATTCTCGCGGATACCCAGGACAATCCGGGTGGCGGCGGCAGCAGCGACACGACGGATCTGCTGGCCGCCTTGATCGCTGCCGGCGCCGAGAGCTGCGTGCTCGCCCTGCTGTGCGATCCGGAGACCGCGGCCCGGGCGCATGCCGCAGGCGAGGGTGGCACCCTGTCGGGGCTCCCTCTCGGGGGCAGGCACGGGCCGGCCGGCGTCGAGCCGCTTCTCGGCGATTGGGCGGTCGGTCGCCTCGGCGACGGGCGCTTCACCGCGACCGGGCCGATGTATGGCGGCAGCCGGATGGAGCTCGGCCCGATGGCCCTGCTGCGCCCGCTCGCCGCGCCCGGGGTGACGGTCGCCGTCTCCTCGCGCCGGCTGCAGGCGGCCGATCGCGCCATCCTCGTCCATCTGGGCGTCGACCCCGTCGCTCCGCGCATCCTCGCGCTCAAGAGCTCGGTTCACTTCCGGGCCGATTTCGAGACTCTCGCCGACGAGGTGCTGGTGGTTGCGGCACCGGGCGCCAACATCGCCGATCCCGCCACGCTGCCCTTTCGGCGGCTTCCCGACGGCATGCGGCGGCGACCGAGCCTTCATAGCCTGGTATGATGTCCGCGAGGTTTGCCGGTCGGATCGCCGAACCGCCGCCGGTGCGGATTGTATTCACTATTGGTTAAGGTTACTGCGCTAGAAGGATGCCGGCGAGCGGCAGTTAGCCCATGCCGAACGCAAGGCTTCCCAAGGTGCGCGGCACGGTCGGTTCACCGACCTCGAGCGACAGCGGACGACATGAGCATGGCCCGGACAGCGAAAGCCCAGCCGAGATTCGATCAGACGGAGGAGGAGTATCTGTCAGGCGACCTGCGGCTCGACCCCATGCCCGGGGAGGAGCCGCCGCTGATCCTGGCGCTGGACGACCTCGTGCAGGACGAGAATGGCGAGGTCGTGCTGTTCAACGACTCCGGGTTGCGGTCGCTGGCGGTCAGCACCGCGACGGACGTGATCGAGGAGGGCGAGGCCGGGCGCCATGTGACCGCTGCCGGCGAGGACGTCTCCGGCTTCCGTTACATCGCCTTCGGCAATGGGCTGCGGCTCTACTATCAGCATGGCCTGGATCTGATCGTAACCCATGATCCTGCCACTTTCGGTTGAGTTCAGGCCCTTCTGTTCGGCTTTGAATTGCTAAAACCTGTTGGAGGCGGCTAGTCTGAGCCGCCCGTCTCGTCCTACCCGCCAAGCTGGCCGGGAGGACCGAACTTGGAATCTCGATCACCGCAGCTCCGCTCCTGCCCACCGCGCAGAACACGAGGGCTTGCGCGGCTGAGGCGGCGTCTGCGCGCCGCCGAGCGCGCCAGCATCGCCCGTGCGGACTTTTTGGCGGTGATGAGCCACGAGATCCGCGAGCCCATGAACGGCGTGCTAGGCATGGCGCGCCTGCTGGCCGAGACTCCGCTCGATGCCGAGCAGCGTTCGTTCCTGGACGGCGCGACCGAATCGGCCGAGGCGCTGCTCACCATCGTCAACGACGTTCTCGACCTGTCACGGATCGATGCCGGGCGTCTGGAGCTGGCACCGGTCCAGGTCGACCTCGCGGCGTTTGTGGAACGGCTTCGCGCGCAGCTCGAGCCGAGAGCGCGTGAGCGCGGACTGGAGTTCGCCTGCGAGATGGGCGGCGGTCTGCCGGCCGTGGTCAGGCTCGATCCCGGCCGTCTGCGCCAGATCCTGCTCAACCTGATCGGCAACGGCCTCAAGTTCACCGGCCAGGGTCAGGTCCGGCTGCGCGTCGGGCCATGTGCCGCTCCGGTCGGCATGGTCGGCGTCGCGTTCGTGGTCGCGGACACCGGACCGGGCATACCGGCGCCTGCGTTCCGGCGGCTGTTCACGGCCTTCGGCCAAGCGGGGCCGGATACGCCTCGCCTCTATGGCGGCAGCGGGTTGGGCCTCATGATCGCGCAGCGGCTGGCGCTGGCCATGGGCAGCCGGATCGAGGTCGCCAGTCGCGGCGGCAAGGGCAGCAGCTTCCGCTTCGACCTCGCCCTGCGGCCCGCCGATCCGGAGCGCCCGACGACCGCCTCGATCGCCGGGGCCGGCCTGCTGATCGTCGACCCCGTCGCGCGCAGCGCCGAGACCATGGCGGCCATCGCGGCCGGCTGGGGTCTCGTCGTGCGCTCCGCACGCACCGGCCGGCAGGCCATGACGCTCCTGGCCGACGCGGCCGATCGCGGCGCCCCGTTCGACATGGTGCTGATCGACCGGGCGGTGACCGATCCGGGCCCCGAAGGGCTGGCCGCGGCGATCGCCACCGACCATCGCCTGCGTCACGCGCGGCTGGGGCTGCTCGTCGCCTCGGGCATCCGCGGCGACGCCGCGCGCGCCGGCGCCGCGGGCTTCGCCGCCTATCTGCGCAAGCCGGTGGCGGCGCAGACGCTGCTCGACGGCCTACGCTCGCTGCACGCGCGACCGGAGGGCGCGGCGGGCTCGCCGATCACGGTGCACAGCATCAAGGAGCGCCAGGGCGTAGCCCTGAACCTGCTGCTCGCGGACGACAATCCGGTCAACGCCAGGCTGGCCCGGATCCTCCTCGAGCGCGCTGGCCACAAGGTGGACGCCGTGGCCGATGGCCTGAGCGCCGTGCAGGCGCTCGAGGCGCGCCCGTACGACCTCCTGCTCCTCGACGTGCAGATGCCGGGGATGGGCGGGCTGGAGGCCGCGGCGAGGATACGCGCCTTGCCGGACCGGGTGCGGGCGGCGACGCCGATCCTCGCGGTGACCGCGAACGCGATGCGCGGCGACCGCGAGCGCTGCCTCGCGGCCGGCATGGACGGCTATCTGACCAAGCCCATCAATGCCGCCACGCTGCTGGAGGAGATCGGCCGGCAGGTCGGGCGGTCGCGGCGACAGCCAAAATCGCTTGAACATTGCTGAGCTAGATATATAAAGCTACTTACAGTTGAGCAAGCTCACTGTCGGCTCGATGAGGAGCCATCGTCATGGCATGGGCCAAGACGCCCCTCTTGCTGCTATTGGTGCTCCTGCCGGCCGGCCATGCCGCGCCAGCCCGCGCCGGCACGGACACCGACATCCTGACGGTCACCGCGACCGTGCTCAGCGCCTGCTCGCTCAGCGGCGGCACCTTGAACTTCGGCAGCTACACCTCGGGCCAGACCGCCAACCTCGATGTCACCGGCGTCATCAACTACGTCAACTGCAGCGGCAGCCTGACCTTCGCCCTCGATGGCGGCCTGAGCGGTAACGTCAACGCCCGCCAGATGCAGCAGGGCGCCAATCGTCTGAGCTACCAGATCTATCGCAACGCGGTCCGCAACGCCGTCTGGGGTACTGGTGCCGACGCGCAGGGCGTCGTGCTCGTCGGCACACAGAGCGGCTCGGTCACCGTCTATGGCCGGATTCCTTCAGGTCAGGTCGTCCAAGACGGCACCTACACGGACACCGTCAACGTGACCCTGACCTTCTGAGCCGGATGGTGCGCATCGGCCGCCTCGTCCTCTACCTGCTCGCGGCCCTCGCGGCCGGCGAGGCGGCGGCGGCCTCGCTGACCGTGGCGCCTACGCGCATCGATCTGGCGGACGGAGACACGTCCGCGGCGGTCACGCTGCAGAACAACGATGCGCAAACTGTCATGGTGCAGGTCCAGACCTTCGCCTGGCCGGACGGTCCGGCGACGGCGGAACTCCTGCCGACCCGCGATCTGATCGCCGTGCCCCCCGTGTTCGAGATCGCGGGCAGCGCTCGCCAGATCATTCGCGTCGCGCTTCGCGCACCGTTGGCCGGACCGCGCGAGCACGCCTTCCGACTGCTGATCACCGAGGTCCCGCGCGGCGGGGCGCGCTCGACCGGCGTGCGCTTCGCGTTGCGTCTCAGCCTGCCCGTATTCGTGACGCCGAGCGGAGCCGAGCCGATTCCGGTCTGGTCGCTGCGTGCGGATGGTCGCGGTGGCACGACGCTGGTTCTTCGCAACGAGGGCCAGGCTCATCTCCAGGTACGGCGCATCGCCTGGAGGCCACACGGCCGGCCGGGAGTGGCCATGAGCACAGATACGCCGGCCTGGGTGCTCGCCGGGCGGGAGCAGAGCTGGCCGCTTCCAGTCGGCACGGAGCCGGGGCCGGTTCAACTCGAGGCCGAGACCAGCATTGGCCCGCTCCACGCGACCGTTGCCGCTGCGGGCGGCTGAGCTCGTCGTGGCCGTCCTGATCGCCACCGTCGGCGTGGCGCAGCGGGCGGCTGCGCAGCCCGGGCCGTTGCCCAACATCGTCTCGGCTCCGGCCAAGCAGGTGCGGCCGAGCCTGGCCCCGGCGCGCCGCGATCCGCTGCTGCCGCCGCTGCTCGAGCCGGCGCAATGGCACGAGCTGCTCCTGGCGGTCGATCTGAACGGCCAGCCGGTAAGTAGCGGTGCGCTGTTCGTCGAAGGGCCCGAGGGCAGGCTGGCCGCACAGCTCGCCCTTCTCGAGGCATGGCGGGTCCGTACCTCGGTAGCCAGCGTGCTGACCTTCCAGGGTGCCCCCTACTATCCGCTGGATGCGATTCCCGATGCCTCGTTCTCGCTCGACCGGGACGCGCTCTCTGTGGCGCTCGACATCCCGGCCGATCAGTTCGTGGATTTCGTGGCGCCCGCAGCTACTACCGAGCGCCTGGTTCCCGTGGCCGGAACCGGCGGCTATCTCGACTACGATCTCCTCTACCAGACCGGCAACGGCCTGCAGGACGGGCTGGGCGGCCTGCTGGAGCTCGGCGGCTTCCATGCGGGAAGCACCGGCTCGTCGAGCTTCCTGCTGGAGGAGCTCACCACGGCGCCGGACGTCATCCGCCTGGACACCGCGCTGTCGCGCGACTTTCTCGAGCGGCGCGCCACGCTGCGGCTCGGCGACACGATCTCGACCGGCGGCGCGCTGGCGGCACCCGTGCGCATGGGCGGCATCCAGTACGCCACCAATTTCGGCACCGACCCGAGCTTCGTGACCTTCCCCTTGCCCACCATCGGCGGCCTAGCCCGGCAGGACTCGGTCGTTGACGTGTTCATCGACAATGTCCAGCGCGACACGCGCGCCGTGCCGCCCGGCCCGTTCGCCCTGGAGAACCTGCCGGTGGTGACCGGGGCGGGCGAGGTGCAGCTGGTGGTGACGGACCTGCTCGGTCGCGAGCAGCTGGTGACCCAGTCCTACTATGTCAGCTCGCGCCTGCTGAAGCCCGGCCTGCACGATTTCGGCTACGAGCTCGGCGCCACCCGCCGCGACTACGGGCGCGAGAGCTTCGACTATGGCGACGCCTTCGCCAGTGCGACGCATCGCTACGGCTTCAGCGACCGACTCACCGGCGAGGCCCATGCGGGGCTGGAGCCGACGACGCGGACGGGCGCCTTGGGCGGATCCTGGCTGTTCGGCGAGTGGGGCGTGGTGAGCGCCGGCACGGGCCTGGGTCACAGCGACGATGACGGTCCGGGATGGCTCGGCCAGATCGCCTATGAATACGACTCGGCCTTCTTCGCCTTCGGCGCGCGCACGCGCTACACGACGGACGGTTATCGCGAGCCGGGCGGTGACGAGGAGGCGGCACGCAGCGACCAGCTCAATCTCAATCTCGATTTCGGCGACCATGGCCGGTTCGGGATGCTGTTCCTCAACCGGGACGGTCGCGACACCGAAGACGCGACGACCCTGGCCGCGACCTACAGCCTCGCCTTCGGCCCGGGCTCCCTTACCCTGCGGGCGGCACAGCTGATCCGCCCCGACGAGGAGCTGGCGATATCGGCGATCTACACGATCCCGCTCGGCCAGCGGCGCTCCGCGAGCATCGAGGCGCTCAAGCGCGGCGGGGATTACGGCACCGCCGCCAGCTTCCGTCAGACCCGCGGCGCCAGCGATCTCGGCCTGGACTACCGGATCGCGGCCGAGACCGGCACCCGCGACGACAGCATCGAGGGTCGGCTGAGCTACCAGACCACCGTCGGTGCCGCCGAACTCGCCGCCGAGCGCTTCAACGGCGACAATGCGCTTCGGGCCGGCGTCAACGGCAGCCTGGCACTGGTCGACGGCAAGCTGGCGCCATCTCGGCGCGTGGACCGGGCATTCGGTCTGGTCAATCTGCCGGGGTTCCCCGACGTGCGGGTCTATCTCGACAACCGGATGGCCGGCCGCACCGACGGCTCCGGCCGGCTGCTGCTCCCCAGCCTGCGCCCTTACGAGGACAATCGCGTCCGACTGGACGTGCACGACCTTCCGCTGGACGCCGAGATCACCACCGCCGAGGTCGAGGCCGTCCCTTACGATCGCAGCGGGATGACCATCGAGTTTCCGCTCGAGCGCACGGCCCAGGCTACCGCGACGCTCCGCGTTGCAGGCGGCGAGCCGCTGCCCGTCGGGCTCCGGCTGCACAGCGCCGACGGCAAGGTCACTGCCTGGGTGGCTCGCGACGGCTTCAGCGAGGTGCGTGGTGCCGCGTCGGTCCCGATTACGGTTGAGGCCGAGGTGAATGGCAGGCCCTTGCGCTGCCCCCTGCCGGCCGCCCCGCCCGACGAGGTGCTGGCCGATCTCGGCGTCGTGGTGTGCCGATGATCCGCACGCTCGCGGTCCTCGCCACGATCCTGCTGGTCCCGCTACCCGGCCGGGCGGGATGCAGCGTCGAGCTCTCGCCGGTCACCTTCGGCACCGTGGACACCCGCGAGAACAGCCGTGGTACGGGTGAGGTCGTCGTGCGCTGCGATGCGGCCTCGGGATTCGAGATCGCGATCTCCGGCGCGGGCAGCGGTGGCAACCGCCGCATGGACGGGCCCTCGGGTAGCCGGCTCGACTATCGCCTCTTCGCCGATGCGGCGCGCGCCGTACCCTGGGGCGATGGCGGATCGCTCGGCGCCCCGGTCGCCGCCGCCTGCGACGGCAACAATCCGCGTCGCCTTACCGTCTACGGAGAGATTCCTGCCCAATCGGGGGTGCCCGCGGGCGAATATGTCGACAGCCTTCAGGTAACGCTTGCCTTCTGATTGCCCTGACATAGTCGGATGCGCCCGCTTGCAGTCGGGCGGATCGCGCTGCGTGCTGGCGGCTATCCTTCGTCATCCGGACAAGCACCGGAGCGGAGGAAACGATGGGTCAGCAAGCCCGCCGCGCATTGATGATCGCAGCCGCCGGCGCTCTGCTTCTTCTTGCCGCCGACCAGAGGTCGGAGGCGGCCGGGCAATCTCGCGCGTCGCTGTCGGTCGTCGTGCGTGTCGTCGCCGCCTGCGGCGGATCGACCGGCTCGGCCTCGGCGCCTGCCGCATCGGCCCAGTGTCCCTCGGACAGCGCACCGATGGCGGTCGTGACCGAGACGGCACGACCGCGCAGCCAAGACTCTCCGACACCCGAGGCGAGCATCGAGGAGTTCGGAGATGTTCGCTATCTCACCTTGATCTACTGACTCGGCACGCCCGGCCATTGGCCGGTTTCCCTCTATCGGTTGTGAGCGGGCCGGATTATTCGTGTGTTCGCACCCATCGTTCTGTGGAGCGGGTCGGCCCATGAGCCCTTGTGACCGACGCGCCGCACTTGCCGTCATCGCCGCGGGCATCGGCGGCTGGTCGCCCGTGCGTGCCGCGACGACGACGCCGAAGTTCGACGACTGGCTCGGGGAGCTGAAGCGGGAGGCTCGCAAGCGGGGGATCTCCCGCGCGATCCTCGACGAGGCCTTCGCCGGCGTGCGTCCGCTGTCCAAGGTGATCGAGGCCGACCGGCGCCAACCCGAGAGTCGGATGACCTTCATCGAATATCGCGACCGGGTCGTCAGCACCGACCGGATCGAGCGCGGTCGTGAGCTGCTCGCCCTGCACGCGCCGCTGCTGAAACGGGTCGAGGTGCGCTATGGCATCCCGGCGCCGGTGATGGTGGCGCTGTGGGGAATCGAATCCAATTTCGGCGAGCGGCAGGGGACCTACTCGGTCTTCGCGGCGCTGGCCACGCTGGCCTACGAGGGACGGCGCGCCAGGTTCTTCCGCGGCGAGCTCATGAGCGCGCTTCAGATCGCGCACCGCGGCTATGCCGATCCGGGCGAGATGCTGGGCTCCTGGGCTGGAGCCATGGGCCAGAACCAGTTCATGCCGTCGACCTATCTCGGCTACGCCGTCGATTTCGACGGCAACGGGCACCGTGACATTTGGAGCTCTCTGCCGGACGTCTTCGCGTCGATGGCCAACTACCTGTCGCGCTCGGGCTGGGACGCGCGCTATCGTTGGGGGCGCGAGGTGATCGCGCCGGATGATCTGTCGGAGAGTCGTCAGGGTCTCGATCACAGGGTGCCGCTGCCCACCTGGGAGCGACGCGGGGTCAGGCTGCCGGATGGCGGCTCGCTACCCACGGTCGAGCTGCCTGCCTCCCTGCTGCGGATGGATGGTGGTGCCGGGCCGAGCTACCTCGTCTACGGCAATTTTCGGGCGCTGATGGCCTGGAACCGCTCCACCTACTTCGGTGTTTCGGTCGGG
Source organism: Geminicoccaceae bacterium (assembly GCA_050246385.1). Taxonomy (GTDB): domain Bacteria; phylum Pseudomonadota; class Alphaproteobacteria; order Geminicoccales; family Geminicoccaceae; genus Benzoatithermus. The sequence goes on along the minus strand of JBFWWD010000006.1, from coordinate 14,737 downwards.
CTTCTGTCGGACTCTCTACGGGATGGATGAGGTTCTTCATCCATGATATGAACAGCGCATGACGCTGTTCGCCGGGATCCGTTGCGGGGGGGCGCTGGCCGGGCTGCTGGTGCTGCTCACCGCCTGTGGCTCGAGCGAGAAGCCACCCTTGACAACCGCGAGTGGACAACCTGCCGTAGGCCACTACAAGCTCGGCTCCCCCTACCGGATCAAGGGCCGCCTCTATCGGCCCGAGTACGACCCGAACTACTCCAGGGTCGGCACCGCCTCCTGGTACGGCTCGGACTTCCATGGCCTGCCGACCGCCAACGGCGAGGTGTTCGACAAGGAGCTGATCACCGCCGCACATCCCACCCTGCCGCTGCCGAGCATCGTACGCGTCACCAATCTCGAGAACGGCCGCAGCATCGACGTCCGGGTCAACGACCGGGGACCCTTCATCGGCGACCGCCTGATCGATCTCTCCGAGGCTGCGGCGCGCAAGCTCGGCTATGAGAGCCAGGGCCTCGCGCGCGTGAAGGTGCAGTTCCTGGCGCTCGCCGACGATGCAAGCGGCACGCCGCCCGCCCCGACCGTGGCCCGCGCCGCGCGACCCGTGGCCCCCGCCCCTGCGCCGCGACTGACGGTGCCGGCGGGCCGCGAGGTGCAGGTCGCTGCGCTCGAGCTTCCGGCCCGCTCGCCACCGGTCCGGCCCGTGCTCGCCTCCGTCCATGTCTGCCCGGTCTCTGGACCGCAGCTGATCCAGATCGGTGCCTACAGCGAGACCGACCAGGTGCGCGCCGCCATGGCGGAGGTGGATGATCTGGGTCCGCTGCAGGTCGAGCCCGCCTTTGCCGGCGATCGCGCGGTCGTCCGCGTGCGCCTCGGCCCCGTGGGCGATCCTGCGAGCGCGGAGCGCCTGCTGCACGCGGTGGTCGCCATGGGCTATCACGACGCATTCTTGGTGCCCGCGGCCGGCAGGGTCACGTCGGCGAGCTGCTGAGCCGAACCGGGCTCCCAATCGAGCGGGGTGAACGATGCATTCTCGGCTGATCCTGATTATCGTCGTGCTGGTCGCGTCCCTGGCTTCGGCGGCGGGCGCTGGTGCCTTCGAGACCGCCGCCAAGGCCGCGATCATCATCGATTTCCGCACGGGTGCCACGCTGTTCGAGAAGAACGCCGACGAGCGCATCCCGCCGGCGTCCATGAGCAAGCTGATGACCGCCTACATGGTGTTCGACCGCCTCAAGAGCGGCCGGCTGAAGCTCGATGAGAAGGTCCTGGTCAGCGAGCGTGCCTGGAAGATGGGCGGCTCGCAGATGTTCCTGGAGGTTGGCGAGCGGGTGAAGGTCGAGGATCTGATCCGCGGGGTGATCGTCCAGTCCGGCAACGACGCCTGCGTCACGCTCGCCGAGGCGCTCGCCGGCTCCGAGGAAGAGTTCGCCCGGCAGATGAACGAGAAGGCGGTCGAGCTCGGCCTCTCCGGCAGCTCGTTCGCGAACTCCACGGGACTCGACGCCCCCGGACATCTCATGACGGTACGCGACCTTGCGACCGTCGCGCGGCGGATCATCGTCGAGTTTCCCGAATACGCCCGCTACTATGCCGAGCGCGAGTATGAGTATGCAGGCATCAAGCAGCCGAACCGCAATCCCTTGCTGCAGGCGGGAGTACCCGGCGTCGACGGGATGAAGACCGGCTTCACCAACGGCTCGGGCTATGGGCTGGTCGCCACCGCGCAGCGGGACGATCGCCGGATCATCGCCGTGATGGCCGGCCTGGAATCAGCCGGCCAACGACGCACGGAGGGCGAGCGGCTGCTCGAGTACGGCTTTCGCGAGTTCCAGGAATATCGCGTGTTCGAGCCCGGTGCCGTCGTCGCCCAGGCCGGCGTCTGGCTCGGTGTCGAGCCCACTGTGCCGCTGACTGTGGCTCAGGTGGTCGCTCTCACCCTGTCGCAGGAGGCCCGTAAGGGTCTCACGGCCAAGCTGAGCTATGCCAGCCCTGTTTCCGCCCCGGTCGTCCAGGGGCAGGAGATCGGCCGGGTCGAGGTCAGCGCCCCTGGCATCTCCCCCATCGCCGTCCCGCTGGTGGCCGCCGGCGAGGTGGCCCGTGCCGGCGTGCTCGGCCGGGCGACGAGCGCGCTCGGCTATCTGATCTGGGGCGCTCCGACGAGCTGAGCGAGCGTATGGTCCGTGGCCGGTTCATCACTCTCGAAGGCGGGGAGGGGGCGGGCAAGAGCACGCAGACCCGCCTGCTCGCCGAGCGCTTGAGCGGGCGCGGCATCGATTCCCTGCTCACCCGCGAGCCCGGAGGCACGGAGGGCGCGGAAGCCATCCGCGGCCTGATCGTCGACGGGTCGGCCGAGCGCTGGCGGCCGCTCGCCGAGCTCTATCTGTTCCTCGCCGCCCGCGAGGACCACCTCCACCGCGCCATTCTGCCCGCGCTGGCCGCTGGCCGGTGGGTGCTGTGCGACCGGTTCGCCGATTCGAGCCGGGTCTATCAGGGCATCGCGGGCGAGCTCGGGCTCGACCTCGTGGATCGCCTGCAGGAGCCCCTTCTCGGCATCAACCGGCCGGATCTCACGCTCGTGCTCGATCTTCCGGTGGCAACAGGCCTCGCCCGCTGCGCCGCGCGGGGCGGGGCCGGCCGGTTCGAGGCCAAAGGTGCCACCTACCACGAGCGGGTGCGCGAGGGATTCTGCTTCCTGGCCGGGCGTGAGCCGGAGCGATTTGCGATGGTCGACGCCAGCGGTGCCGAGGAGGAGGTGGCCGCGGCAGTGTGGCGGATGGTATGCCAACGGCTGGGGCTCGGCCGGCCATGATCGCGCCGCATGCCAATCCGCATCTGTTCGGCCACGAGCGGGCCGAGGCCACGTTCGTCCGCGCGCTGGAACGGGACCGACTCGCGCATGCGTGGCTGCTGCGCGGGCCCGCTGGCGTGGGCAAGGCGACGCTCGCCTATCGGTTCGCGCGCCGGCTGTTGGCGGGCAGCGAGCATGTGCAGGCCGCCTCGGACCCGGGCCATCCCGTCTTCCGCATGGTGGCCAACCGCGCACATCCCGACCTGAAGGTGCTCGAGCGCATCCCCAATCCCAAGACCGGCAAGCTCTACCGGGAGATCCTGGTCGACCAGGTCCGGGCGGTGGACGAAGGATTGCACGAGACTGCGGCCCGCGCAGGCTACAAGGTGCTCGTCGTCGACGCGGCCGACGAGCTGGGATCCGCCGGGGCGAACGCTTTGCTGAAGCTGCTTGAGGAGCCGCCGTCGCGAACCGTGCTTCTGCTGGTCTGCCAGCGGCCCGGCATCCTGCCACGCACCATTCTGTCGCGTTGCACGCAGCTGCCGATGGCGCCGCTCGCGCGGGCCGAGCTGGAAGCCGCGCTGGCGCAGCTCGCTCCCGAGATGACCCCGCCGCAACGGGCGGCCCTCGCGGACTTGGCCGACGGTTCGCCGGGGCGGGCGATCGAGCTTCAGGACAGCGGCTGGCTCGCGCGCTATGCCACCCTGCTGCCGAAGCTCGCCGACGCTCGAACGGCGATGCATCTGCGCCTCGATCTCGCATCCGAGCTGGCCAAAGGCGGGGAGGGCAGAGGCGTGCGGACCGCGGCGGACCTGCTCGGCACCGTGATCCGGCGCGCCGCCGCCTTGAAGGCCGGCAAGACGCCCGCTCGCGAGCTGTTCGCAGGGGAGGAGGCACAGCTCGCCAGGCTCGCCGACGGCCTCGCCCTTGATCAGTGGGTGGGGGTGTGGGACAAGCTCGCGCCGCTGGCAGGGCAGGTCGAGCGGCTCAATCTCGACCCCGCCCAGGCGCTCCTGCAGGTCCTTCAGGCGATCTGCGCCGCAGCGCCGGAGCCTGAGCTTTCCCTCGCCTGAGTGACCCGGAGACCGGCATGGCCGCGTCAGGCGCGTTCTATGTCACGACGCCGATCTACTACGTCAACGACCAGCCGCATATCGGCCATGCCTACACCACGCTGGCCTGCGACGCGCTGGCCCGGTTCATGCGCCTGGACGGCCGCGACGTCCGCTTCCTCACCGGCACCGACGAGCACGGCCAGAAGGTCGAGAAGGCGGCGCGCGACGCGGGCGTGCCGCCGCAGGCGTTCACCGACCGGGTCTCGCAGCATTTCCGCGATCTCGCCGCCGCGATCGACTGCAGCATCGACGACTTCATCCGCACCACCGAGGAGCGGCACAAGCGCGGCGTGACCGCCCTGTGGGAGAAGCTGGTCGCCAGCGGCGACATCTATCTCGGCAAGTATGCCGGCTGGTACTCGGTGCGCGACGAGGCGTTCTACGCCGAGAGCGAGCTCGTCGACGGCAGGGCGCCGACCGGTGCTCCGGTCGAATGGGTCGAGGAGCCCTCCTACTTCTTCCGGCTCTCCGCCTGGCAGGACCGGCTGCTCGACTTCTACGCCCGCCGGCCGGACTTCGTCATGCCGGCCACGCGCATGAACGAGGTGACCAGCTTCGTGCGCGGCGGACTGCAGGATCTGTCGGTCTCGCGCACCACCTTCGCCTGGGGCATCCCGGTGCCGGGCGATCCCGCGCACGTCATGTATGTCTGGCTGGACGCGCTCACCAACTACATCTCGGCGCTGGGCTATCCCGACACGGAAGGCGAGCTTTATCGCCGCTTCTGGCCCGCTGACTTCCACGTCGTCGGCAAGGACATCCTGCGCTTCCACGCGGTCTACTGGCCGGCCTTTCTGATGAGCGCCGGTCTCGAGCCGCCGCGGCACGTCTTCGCCCACGGCTGGTGGACGGTCGAGGGGCAGAAGATGTCGAAGTCGCTCGGCAACGTGGTGAGCCCGTTCGCGCTGATCGAGAAGTACGGTCTCGACCAGACCCGCTACTTCCTTCTGCGCGAGATCGCCTTCGGCAGCGACGGCGACTTCAGCCACGCCGCCATGGTCCGCCGCATCAACCACGATCTCGCCAACGATTACGGCAACCTCGCCCAGCGCGTGCTGTCGATGATCGCCAAGAACTGCGGCGGCTCGGTGCCCGAGCCCGGCACGCTCGCCGATACCGACCGCGAGCTTCTGGATGCGGCCGCAGCCTTGCTGCCGAAGCTGCGCGACTGCATGGCCGAGATCGCCTCGCACCGCGCGCTCGAGCTGATCTGGGACGTCTGCGGTGCGGCGAACCGCTATGTCGACGCCCAGGCGCCGTGGACGCTGCGCAGGACCGATCCGGCGCGGATGGCGACGGTGCTGTGGGTGCTGGCCGAGACCGTGCGCCGGCTCGCCCTGCTCACCCAGCCCTACATGCCGACCGCGTCGGGCAAGCTGCTCGACCTCCTGGCCATACCGGAGGACGGGCGGAGCTTTGCCGCATTCGACCATCCGCTGCGGTCGGGCGTGGCTCTGCCGGCACCCTCGGGCGTGTTCCCGCGTCACGTCGAGCCCGAGGCGGCATGATCGTCGACAGCCACTGCCACCTGGACTTTCAGGGTCTGGCCGAGGACGAGGCCGGCGTGATCGGGCGCGCCAAGGCCGCGGGCGTGGGCCTCATGGTCCACATCGCCGCTCGCCACGCCGCTTGGCCGGCCGGGATCGCGCTGGCCGAGCGCCACCCCGAGGTGTTCTGCGCCGTCGGCGTCCATCCGCACGAGGCCGGCACGGAGGGGCTGGACGATCCGGCGCCGCTGATCGAGCTCGCCGCACATCGCCGGGTGGTCGCGATCGGCGAGAGCGGCCTCGACTATTTCTATGACCGCAGCCCGCGCGACCGGCAGGCCGCGAGCTTCCGCACCCACGTGCAGGCCGCCCGCGCCACCGGCCTGCCGCTGGTCGTGCACACCCGCGACGCCGACGACGACACGATGGCCCTGCTCGAAGGCGAGATGGCGCGAGGGCCGTTCACCGGCGTCATCCACTGCTACAGCTCGAGCCGCCGGCTCGGCGAGCGCGCGGTGGCGCTCGGCCTCTATCTCGGCATCGGCGGGATCCTCACCTTCGGCAGGTCGGACGGGCTGCGCGCCATCGTGCGCGAGATGCCCCTGGACCGCCTGCTCCTGGAGACCGACTCGCCCTTCCTGGCGCCGGTGCCGAAGCGGGGCAAGACCAACGAGCCGGCATTCACCGCCCATGTCGCCAAGGCGCTGGCCGAGGTCAGGGGCCTTTCGCTGGCCGAGATCGAGGCCGCCACCACGGCAAACTTCCACCGTCTGTTCACCAAGGTTCCGCCATGCGCGTGACCGTGCTGGGCTGCGGCACCTCGGCCGGTGTGCCGCAGATCGGCTGCGACTGTGCGGTCTGCCGCTCGCCCGACCCGTGCAACAAGCGTCGACGCTGCTCGATCTATGTCGAGACGCAGGGCCAGCGCATCCTGGTCGACACCGGCCCCGACCTGCGCCAGCAATGCCTCGACGCCGGCATCGGCGAGATCGACGCCCTGCTCTACACCCACGCGCACGCCGACCATGTCCACGGCATCGACGATCTGCGCACCATCAACAACCTGATCATGGCGCCGGTGCCGGCCTGGGCCGACGCCGCCGTGTTCGAGCGCATCCGCGAGCGGTTCCCCTACGTCTTTGGCGGGGGGCACGGGACGCATGGCTGGTGGCGGCCGGAGATCGCGCCGAACGTCTTTCACGGCCCGTTCAGGGTCGGGCCGGTCGAGATCGTCCCGTTCCCGCAACGCCACGGCCGCGGCACCACCTGGGGTTTCCGCATCGGCCGGTTCGCCTACTCCACCGACACCGATCATCTCGACGATCACGTCTTCGCGATCCTGCGGGGCGTCGAGGTCTGGATCGTCGACGCCTTGCGCGAGAGCCCGCACCCGAGCCACGCCAACCTCGCCCTGGCGCTCTCCTGGATCGACCGCGTCGAGCCCGCGCGCGCCTATCTCACGCACATGAACCACGAGGTCGACTACACCGACTGGTGCGGCAAGCTCCCGCCCGGGGTGCTGCCGGCCCATGACGGCCTGGTGCTCGAGCTGCGAGACTGATCCCGGCCCGGCCCGGCGGTCACCGATGGTGACCGGCTGTTGGGATGATTTTCTCCTTTCATGCTGCTCAGTTCGTGCGGACAGTGCCTGCAAGTTGCAGGGAGGTGGCCCATGTCCAAACGCAGCGGTTTTGCAGCAGCGGCGAGGTGGCTGGTCGCGGCCGCGCTGGCGAGCTTGGCCATCGTCGTGCTGTCGATCTCGGCCAGGGCACAGAGCTCTGCCGAGATCGCGACGACGATGCGGCAGGTCGAGCGGCAGGCGAGCCGGGCGGGCGATCTGGAGCGCCAGCTGAAAGGCAGCATCGGCAAGGTCGAGGCTTCGATCCAGAAATGCCTGGCCGAGGTACGGCGCGTCGGCAACAATCCCGAAGTGCAGAAGGTTCTGCGCAACATCACCCGCAAGCCGGGTCAGCAGTACTTCAACCTCTCGAACGAGAACGTGCTCAAGCGGCTCGAGAAGGCGGTGGGCCGTAAGCTCGATCTGACGGAATTCGATCTGCAGACCTGCGTGTCTGCCTATGATCTCTACTTCGGATTGCAGGCGCACACGGATCAGATCCAGACCGGAGATTTTCAATACTGCCCGTCGGGCGCCACCTTCTGCGAAGGCACGGTCCCGGGCGCCTATGTCTGCTGCAGCGGCAGCATGCCGGTCTGCGCTCAGTCCTGCGACGAGGACGGGGACTGCGAGCCCTATTGCGAGCCGAGCCTGAGCTGCTTCCCGGCCGAGGCCACCGTCGCCATGGCGGACGGCACGATGCGGCGCATGGACGAGCTGCGCATCGGCGACCGGGTCGCCGTCATGCGCCCGGACGGCACGCGCGGCTTCGACGAGATCTACCTGTTCGCGCACAAGGACGCCGTCGCGACCAGCCAGTATCTCCGCCTGACGCTGGCCTCGGGCCGCGAGCTCGCCCTGTCGCCGCGTCACTTCATCCCCGTCGCGAGCGATGCCGCCGCGACTTGGCAGCAGCGGGTGGTGAAGGCCGCGAACGAGGTCGGGATCGGCGACGTGGTCTGGTACGAGACCGTGGACGGCGCCACGGCCAGCGCCGCCGTCACGGCGATCGCCACCGAGGCGCGCACCGGCCTCTTCAATCCGCTCACGCTCGGCGGCACCATCCTGGTCGACGGCGTGGCGGCCTCGGCGCACAGCGACTGGTTCCTCGACGGCGTCCTGTCGCCGGCCGGCCAGGACGTGGTCTACCAGGCCATGTTCCTGCCGGTGCGGGCGCTCTATCGCGTGATCGGCCCGGAGTGGACCGAGACGATCGCGGAGCGCTGGGGCGTGGTCGACGCGGTGCGCGACGCGAGCCCGACCGCCGTGTCCGGCTGGCTGGCGCTCGCTCTCGCGCTCATGGCTGCGGTGACGGTGCTCGTGAGGCGGCGGCGACGCGCCGTTGCCGGGTGAGCGTGCCGGACGTGCGCTGATCAGCGGTGGGTCCAGCGGCATAGGGCTGGCGCTGGCCCACCGGCTGGCCGAGGCGGGCTGGGACCTGACGCTCATCGCCCGCGACCGGCCGCGGCTGGCGGCCGCGCAGGCGGCCCTGGCGGCTTACGGCCGCGCCGTCGAGATCTGCTCGGCAGACGTGGCGGACGAGGCGGCGGTCGCCGCCGCGATGGCGGCCGCCACGGCCCGCCTGGGCTCCCCCGATCTCGTCGTCGCCTGCGCCGGCATCGTGGTCCCGGGCCGGTTCGAGGTGCAGCCGGCCGAGGCATTCCGGCGCAGCATGGAGGTCAACTATCTCGGCGCCGTGCATCTGGTCCGCGCCGCCCTGCCCGTGATGCGCGCCGGCGGCGGCCGGATCGTGCTCGTCGCCTCCGGTGCTGCGCTGATCGGTCTCTACGGCCACACCTCCTATGCCCCGTCCAAGTTTGCGGTTCGTGGCTTCGCGGAGGCGTTGCGCAGCGAGCTCTCGGCCGGGAACATCGGTGTCTCCGTGGTCTATCCGCCCGACACCGACACGCCGGGATTCCATGCCGAGCGCCGCGCCCGCCCGGACATCGCGGATCGGCTCGCCGCGACCGGCGGTCTGATGAGCGCCGATCAGGTCGCGGCGGCGATCGTCCGCGGGATCGCGCGGGAGCGGTTCGTCATCGCCCCCGGCCTGCCGATGACCGCCATGGCCCGGTTGCACAGCCTGATCGGCCCGGCCCTGCACAGGCTGTGGTTCGACCCTCTGATCGCCCGGGCATCGCGCGCGCGGCCGCCCGACCGCGACGGTTGACCCGGGAGGCCGACGCGGTGACCATGGCGGGGTCCGTGGGATCAGGAGGAGGGCAGACCGGATGCCGACATCCGTCAAGGAGCTGCTGGCGGGCGCCAATGCGGCGGTGCCGCGGGTCGATCGTGCGGAGGCCGAAGTCTTGATGAGCAAAGGCGCGCTCGTGGTGGACGTGCGCGACGCGCCCGAGCTGCAATCCGCGGGCAAGGTCAAGGGTGCCAAGCACGTCTCGCGCGGCATGATCGAGTTCCGCGCCGACCCGGCCTCGCCCTATCACGACCCCGACTTCGACCCGGCGCGGACCGTGATCGTCTACTGCGCTTCCGGCGGACGCTCGGCGCTGACCGGCAAGACCCTGCAGGACCTCGGCTATCGCGACGTCCGCAACCTCGGCGGGTTCAAGGACTGGGTCGAGGCCGGAGGCGCGGTCGAGCCCGCATAGTCGCTCTCCCGCATTCGGGCGGTCGGAGGATGCCATGAGCGCTGAAGGCCATGCGGGCGGCTGCCTGTGCGGCGCGGTCCGGTATCTGGCGGAAGGCGGACCCTATCGGGTCGGCCTGTGCCACTGCCTTGATTGCCGCAAGCACGGCGGGGCGCCGTTCGGCGCTTTCGCCATCTTCCCGGCCGGGAAGGTCCGGTTCACCGGCGAGGAGCCCGGCATCTATGCCTCCCCCACCCACAGCCGGCGTTGTCATTGCCGGCGCTGCGGCTCGCCCGTGTTCGGCTGCGCCGAGGGCTCCGACGAGGTCGAGCTGCACCTGGGCTCTTTCGACGAGGTCGGCCTGTTCGCCCCGACCTACGAGCTGTGGACGATCCGGCGCGAGCCGTGGCTGCCGGCGATTCCGAGCATCGTCCGGCACTATGAGCGCGACCGGCCCGGGCCGGGCCGAAGCGAGCCCTGAGCGGTAACGAGGACCGGCGCTGCCGTTCCGGCACGTATCCGAGCGTTTCCGCCCCCATTCGTTGGAAGGCTGCATGCGGCTCGACCAGAACGGCTATTACGATCTGCCGCCCGGCAAGATCGCGGCGCTCGTCACCTATCTCGAGATGACCGAGCCACCCCCGCCGCGGCCGGTGCCGGATCAGCCCGGTCTGGGCCTGCGACGGGTGATCGAGCCGGAACTCGACTGGTATCGCGACCTGTTCCGCCGCATCGGCACCGACTGGCTGTGGTTCGGACGGCTGGTCACGCCGGACGCGGAGGCGCTGGCCGCCATTCGTGACCCCATGGTCGAGGTCTACGCCCTGACGCAGGACGGCCGCGACGAGGGCCTGCTCGAGCTCGACCGCCGCGAGGCCCCCGACATCGAGCTCGCCTATTTCGGTCTCACCCCGCGGGTGCAGGGCCGGGGTGCCGGCCGCTGGCTGATGGACCAGGCGCTACGGCGTGCCTGGGCCCACCGCCCCCGCCGCTTCTGCGTGCACACCTGCTCGTTCGATCACCCGGATGCGATCGCGTTCTACATCCGCTCCGGCTTCCGGCCCTACCGCCGTGCGGTCGAGGTGGCGGACGATCCCCGCCTGATCGGACTAGTGCCGCGCGAAGCGGCCGCTTGGCTTCCACTGATCGACCCGAATACTTGAAACCGATCCCCACTCGGCCGCTATGAGCCGGCGGCCCGTCGCCAACTGAATAGTCCATGTACGAATCGCTTAGTTGATAGTACTTGCTGCAGCCCGTCGGGTACGCCCGAGGGCACGCGTCGTGCGACGGGAATGTGATGATGGCCTCCCGATCCGCACTGGTTCGAGTCTGTTGGGTGGGGCCCGCGGATCGCGGGCCCGACCACACTGCTAGTACTTTGGTGGAGGCGGAGGTGGAGGAGGCGGCGGCACGTAATGGGAATCGCCGTCCTGGAAGACGTTGCAGAGATAATCCTTGTTCGGATCTGTCTGCACTAGATTGTATGTCTGATTAGCAGCACCCGTTATGGTGCAGTACCATACATATGGCGTCGAGCTTATTTGTTCCGAGCTGCAGTCCCATGCAATCGGCTGGTTCGGACCACCGGGTCGGCCCCAATACGATTCGCCACCCAAGTGAGCGCCCTTGGGTTGGCCGAAAAATCCAAGTGAAGTTACCACTGCGCCGTCGAATACGGCCATGCGATTATAGTTCCCGTCCTTGTAAGAATGCTTGCCGTCGGCTTCGTATACCGTTTGTCCGGCCGTCAGACGAGAGAATTTCTTCACATTGAGCACGATCCGGGTCGTGTCATCGTATTTATCCTTGTTCTTATAACAGACGGGCTGATCGTATGGGGCCGCTGCGGCCGGACCGGCAGCGAGTGAGACAGGAACGGTCGCGGCGAGGAGGATCGCCACATATTTACTGGCTTGCATCCCTTCATCTCCGTCTTTGGTCATTGATCAATATCCATGTGCTATCGCTCAACCGATCTCACGGCAGCGTTCGGCACGCATGGATAAATTATGATAACCGAAAAATAGTCCGACGCAGCAGATTTTTCACTCCGACTGACTAGAATGAAGAATCCACTTAAAATACTTTTCACTTTAGCTGAGATATGCATTGTGGTACCGACAGCGTGCGCTTTGATTGAAATGCGCCCTGCTGAACTTCGCTCGTGGAGATTAGGAGGTCGGTTGGCGGCAGCATTTGCTCACCACCGGGTGTGCTGCAGGCCAACAGCGGTCGAATTTGTCGCAGCAAAGCCTGCCATAACAATTGAGAAGTGGCTCACCTAAGAGATGAGCCAGGAGATTCGGACACCCGGCGGAGACGCAGCAGATGATCGCGCAAGCTCAGGACGTAAAAAATGGTGCTAGCCTGAGCTGAGCCGATTCAGGACGTAGCTTGCTCGCTGCTTGACGCTGATCCGCGGCAGGATCACGGGTTGGTAACCGAGCCGGGCGTAGGTTGCGCGCAGTCGATCGTATTCGGCGATTGCCGCCGCCTGATCATGCCTTCGAGCGATGTCTTGGCGATAGATCTCCGACCATGGCGGCGTGAGAAAGACACGGCGATGGTAGCGGTGCGCCGGGCCGAGAGCGTCGACCACGGGCTCGCCCGTCGCATGCTGAAGCGCCGCGGCTGCGTCGACCAGGCCACGATCGAAGAACACCCACCCGCGGGTCGCGGCCATTCTGGCCCAGTCCTCGAGCGCCATGGCGATGGCCCGCCGGGCGAATGCGGCGAGATCGACCCAGGGCAGGGCCGAGCCCGAGCCCAGAGCTTCTTGTGCCACGATTCGGCGCCCCGGCTCCTCGACCACGGCGAAGCCTTCTGCGGCCAGCGCATCGAGTAGAGTGGATTTGCCGCCGCCGGAGCATCCCGAGATGACGACGAAGCGATCCGTGCCGTTCCTGTCGGCGAGATCCGGAACGGTTACTTCGGCTGCCAGATCACGTACCACTTCCTGACCGGCTTCAGCGTCTCCCAGGTGCCCTTGAAGCCCATCGGGATCACGAAGCCGTCGCCCATACCGTAGGTGTCGACATGGCCGTCCTGGTCGGTGAGGCGGACCTTGCCGGCGAGCAGCAGGCAGAACTCGTGCTCGGTATAGTCGACCTCGAGCACGCCGCCCTCATGCGTCCAGTAGCCGGCGGTGAAGGCGCCGGTGGTGTCCTGGTACCATTCGACGGCGTCGACGCCGGGCGGCTTGCGGTCGAAGCGGATGGTCGGCATGCGGCGGGTCCTTGCGGGCAAGTGCGGCGCAGCCTAAGCCTCGGTGCCGTCGTACGCCAAGGGGAACGCCGCTTCATGCACGTCGCGCGCCGCGCCGCATTGGCCGCCATCGCGGCCGTCGCCTGGGCCGGACCGGTCCCGGCCCAGGACCGGCCCTTGATCGCAGTGACCGCGATCGTCGAGCATCCTGCACTGGATGCGACCCGGGACGGGGTCAAGGAGGCCCTGGCCGCTGAGGGCTTCGTCGACGGCGAGACGATCACCTTCAGATATGAGAGCGCCCAGGGCAATTCGGCCACGGCCGTGCAGATCGCACGCAAGTTCGTGGGCGAGGCGCCGGCGGTGATCGTGCCGATCTCGACGCCTTCCGCCCAGGCGGTGGTGGCCGCGACCGGTGAGATTCCGGTCGTCTTTTCCTCCGTCACCGATCCGGTCGGCGCGAAGCTGGTCGCGAACCCGGAGCACCCTGGCGGCAACGTCACCGGCATGTCGAACATGACGCCGATGAACAAACATCTCGACCTGATCAGGGAGATCCTGCCGGAGTTGAAGGTGCTGGGCGTGGTCTACAATCCGGGCGAGGTCAACTCGCGGACCCTGGTTCGGCTGCTCGAGGCCGAGGCCCCGGCACGCGGCATCACGGTCGTGGAGGCGCCGGCCAACAGGTCCGCGGAGGTCCAGTCGGCGGCGCAGAGCCTGGTCGGCCGTGCCGAGGCGATCTACGTGCCGACTGACAACACGGTGGTATCGGCGTTCGAGGCGCTGGTACAGGTCGGCCGGCAGAACAAGCTGCCGGTGATCGCCGGCGATATCGATTCCGTGCCGCGCGGGGCGATCGCCGCGGTAGGCTTCGATTATCTCGACGTCGGCCGGCAGACCGGACGGATGGTCGCGCGTGTGCTGCGCGGTGAGAAGCCGGGCGACATCCCGGTCGAGTACGCCCAGACCCTCGAGCTCGCGGTCAATCCCGGTGCAGCGGAGGCCATGGGTGTTGCGCTGCCCGAGGCCCTGGTGGCACGCGCGGACATCGTGGTGAAGTAGGATGCGGGCGCTTGCCGGCGGCTGCGGCGCAGCCTAAGCCACCGCCCCATCATGCCTGGGAGAGGTCGCTCCATGCTCGTCGCCCGTCGGGTCGCACTGGCCCTGTTCGCCGCCACGGCTCTCGCCGGACCGGCCCCGGCCCAGGACAGGCCCGTGGTCGCGGTGACCGCGATCGTCGAGCACCCCGCGCTCGATGCGGCGCGCGACGGGATCAAGGAGGCGCTGGCGGCCGAGGGCTTCGTCGATGGCGAAACCATCACCTTCATCTACGAGAGCGCCCAGGGAAACCCTGCGACCGCGGCGCAGATCGCGCGCAAGCTCGTGGGCGAGGCGCCGGCGGTGATCGTGCCGATCTCGACGCCCTCCGCCCAGGCGGTGGTGGGCGCGACCAGGGACATCCCGGTGGTCTTCACCGCCGTGACCGATCCGGTGGGCGCCAAGCTGGTCGCCGATGCCCGGCATCCTGGCGGCAACGTCACCGGCATGTCCGACCTGTCGCCGATCGGCAAGCATCTCGACCTGGTCAAGGAGATCGTGCCGGGCGTGCAGAGGCTGGGCGTGATCTACAATCCCGGGGAGGCCAACTCGCTCACTCTGCTCGAGCTGCTCAAGGCCGAGGCGCCCGCGCGCGGCATCGAGATCGAGGAAGCGCCCGCACCGAGGTCCTCCGACGTGCTGCCCGCGGCGCAGAGCCTCGTCGGCCAGGCCGAGGCGATCTACGTGCCGACCGACAACACGGTGGTGACGGCACTCGAGGCGATCGTGCAGGTCGGCCAGCAGAACAAGCTGCCGGTGATCGCGGGCGACACGGACTCGGTGCCGCGCGGGGCGATCGCGGCGCTGGGCTTCAACTATGGCGACGTGGGCCGCCAGACCGG